>JBEKNG010000368.1:0-6072 GCA_049523075.1 Paraburkholderia sp. | reverse complement strand
AGAACAGCCCGGACCTGCATGCCGCCGAGGCGCGCGTGCGGCAGGCACGCGCCGGTCTCGCCGGGCAGCAGAGCAACGAGCTGCCCAAGAGTTCGGCGAGCGTCGCGTATCTGCGCACGCGTTCTCCTGATCTGGCGTCGCTCGAAGGTGGCTCGAGTTCGTCCTCGAGCGGAGGCGGGCCGATTGGTTTTTACCTCGCGGGCTTCGATGCCAGCTGGGAAGTGGATATCTTCGGCGGGACGCGTCGGGCGATCGAGGCGGCGTCGGCGGAGGCGGATGCCTCGCAGGCCGATCTCGCCGACGCGCATGTGCAGCTCGCCGCCGAGGTTGCGCAGGCTTATGTGGGCTTGCGTGACCAGCAGCAGCGCGTGACGATCGGCCACGAATCCGCGGACCTGGAAGCGCGCATCCTGACGTTGACTGAGCAGCGCCGCTCGCGCGGCGTCGCCTCCGATCTCGACGTCGAACGTATCCGCTCGCAGGTCGAGAACACGCGCGCGAGCATCATTCCGCTCGACGCCCAGGTGGCCGAATCGCTCGACGAACTGGCTGTGCTGACGGGCCGCGAGCCCGGCGCGCTGGACAGCGAACTGGCGGCACCCAAAGCGCTTCCCACCTTGCCCGCGACGGTGGCGGTGGGCGACCCGGCGCGTCTGTTGCGCCAGCGCCCCGACATTCGCGCGGCCGAGCGGCGGCTTGCTTCGCAGAATGCGCAGATCGGCGAACATGAAGCGGACTGGTTTCCGAAGGTCACACTGTTCGGCGACCTGAGCTTTAGCGCTTCCGATCCAGGGCACCTGCTGCGTAAGAGCAACTACACATGGCTCGGCGTGCCGTACCTGCAATGGAATATTCTCGATTTTGGCCGCACCAAGGCGAGCGTCGACCAGGCCAAGGCCGGCCGCGACGAGGCGGAAGCCAAGTATGAGAGCACGGTGCTGGGCGCATTGAAAGACGCAGACGTGGCGCTGTCGCGCTATGGACACGAGCGAGAAAACGCTGTGAGTCTGCGCGAGGTGGAGGACTCCGCCACGCACGCCGCGGTGTTGACGGAACAACGTTATCGCGCGGGTACGACCACCGCGCTCGACTGGCTCGATACGGAGCGCACCCGCTATTCAGCGGAACAGAACCGCATTCAGAGCGACGCGCAGTTGATCAAGGACTACGTCGCGCTGCAAAAGAGTCTGGGGTTGGGCTGGGAGACGCCCGACTAAGGGCGTGAGCTGCGTAGGTCGTGTGCACGTCGGCAATTACATGGCGTTCCAGGCGCGGCCGGCAGCAAACGCGGAAGTCCGTTAGTCTTCTGTTTCGCCCACACTTTTTGCCGCACCTGGCGGCAACGGAGACTCAATGGCACTCGCGTTACACGACATTCCCCTGACATCGATCGATGGTCAGGACAGCAGTCTCGGGCAGTATCGCGGCAAGGTCCTGCTGGTGGTCAATGTGGCGTCCAAATGCGGCCTCACGCCCCAGTACAGCGGGCTGGAAAGCCTGTACGAGGCGAAGCGCGCCGAGGGCCTTGAAGTGCTGGGCTTTCCGGCCAATAACTTCAAAGGCCAGGAGCCTGGCAGTGACGCTGAGATCGCTTCGTTCTGTTCCACCCAGTACGACGTTCAGTTTCCGCTGTTCTCGAAGATTTCCGTACTCGGCGAAGACAAGCACCCGCTGTACGAGCTGCTGACTGAAAAGCAGCGGGTTGCGACCGGTGACGGCCCGTTCCGCGAGCGCCTGAAGGGCTATGGCGTGAACCCGGAGAATCAGGTTGACGTGCTGTGGAATTTCGAAAAATTTCTGATCAGTCGCGGCGGCGAGGTGGTGGGGCGCTTTGCGCCGGACGTCACCGCGGATGATCCGCGTCTGGTCGCGGCTATCGATGCCGAACTGGCAAAGCAGTAAGTCTTGCGATGTGGCCAGCGGAGATCTGCTGGCCGCTCACCGCGTATCACCCGGCGGGACCCGGCCCGCTTCCTGCAGGAGGCGGTGGTCAGGAAGCCAGGCAACGGGCGGGCCGGGCGCCAGAAAACCGTAAGCCCGGCACGCTTTAACGCGCTTGCCGCGTCTTCAATTGACCGCGTAACGCTCGAGCCAATGCGCATACGGCGCCGGCAGCGTCCAGGACGGACGTTCGATGCCGAGTTTGCGCGCGGCATGGTACGGCCAGTGCGGGTCGGCGAGGTGTGCGCGGCCGACCATCACCAGATCGAGCTGACCGTTGCCGACGGAGCGATCCGCGAGTTCCGGCGTATCGATGCCCCATGCGGACGAGACCGGCAGGTCCGCTTCCTTCCTGACGCGCTCGGCAATCGGCGCGAGGAACGCAGGTGCCCACGGGATATCCGCGGTCGGCGTCGAAAATCCCACGCTGACGCTCAGCATATCGAGGCCTTCGCGCTTGAAATTCTTCGCCAGTTCGATCGACTCCGCGAGCGTTTCTTCATCGCGTCCGTCGTACTCGATCACACCGAAGCGCGCCGTCAACGGCAGATGCTCGGGCCACACCTTGCGCACTGCAGCTAGCGTTTCCAGCAGGAAGCGGCTGCGATTGTCGAGGCTGCCGCCGTAAGCATCGTTACGTTGATTGGAGTGCGTGGAGAAGAAGCTCTGGCCGAGATAGCCGTGAGCGAAGTGTAGCTCCAGCCATTCGAAGCCGGCGTCGCGTGCGCGTTTGGCGGCGGCGACGAAGTCTTCGCGGACTCGCGCGATATCCTCGAGCGTCATGGCCTTGGGTACTCTAGGCAGATGGGCGCCGAAAGCGATCGCGGACGGGGCAATGGTGGACCAGCCGCGTGGATCGTCCGCGCCGATATGGTCGTCACCTTCCCAAGGCACGTTAGCGCTGGCTTTGCGGCCTGCGTGGCCGATCTGGATACCCGGCACCGCCCCGGCAGCCTTGATCGAAGCGACTACCGGCGCGAACGCCTGGGCCTGCTCGTCGTTCCAGAGCCCGGCGCAGCCGGGAGTGATACGCCCTTCCGGCGATACGGCCGTAGCTTCGACGATAAGCAGCCCGGCGCCGCCACGCGCGAGACCGGCCAGATGCACGCGGTGCCAGTCGTTGATCAGACCGTCGACCGCGGTGTACTGACACATCGGCGGAATCGCGATGCGGTTGCGCAAAGACACGTCCTTCAGCTTGAAGGGTTCAAAAAGTGCAGACATCTGCGAGACTCCGTTGAGTAATTCCGTTCTATAGTTCGATAAAAATCGAACTATGAGTATCGCAGAAACCGTTATCATTTGCAGAATGCGGACTTATAACCATCCCGACCCCGAGGACTTCGCCCTTGAGCGGGTCTTCCATGCGCTGAGCGATCCGGTGCGACTCGGAATCGTCCTCCATCTGGCGAGAGTGAAAGAGGCGACTTGTAGCGAACTGGACGGCGGCCGGCCGAAATCGAGCGTGTCCCACCACTTTCGCATCTTGCGGGAGGCCGGCCTCGTGCAGACGCGCGTCGAGGGTACCGTGCATCAGAACACGTTGCGGCGTGCCGAGCTGGACACCCGATTTCCGGGATTGATGGCGGCGGTGACCAAGCAGAAGGTCTGACAGCGTGGACCGGGCCTTATGTTCGCCGCGCTCACGGAAGTTGCAAATACGGGACGGCGACGTCTGGTCTAGGCATCCTCGCCGCAGCGGAAGTGCTCGATGCTTTGCCCAGCGGCTACGGCTCGCTGGAGCCATTCCGGCAGATCGCCGCTGCCGTTCCAGGTGTTGCCCCATGCATCCCGGTAAGAGACTGCCTGCTGCTTCTTGAGGTCGGAATCGAGGGACTGCGCGAGCGCCGTGAGCGTAATGCCAAATTCGTCCATGCGATGGCGAATCCAGCGGATCAGACGTTGGCGCGCTTCTCCGTCAACTCGTTCAAGCGTCGTAGACATGATTTCTGATAAGCCGGAAAACAAAAGCGGGCGGGCGACCCGATCAGTTGGTCCGATTGGGCTTCGGTGTGATCTTGCCTACGGCTGAGTCGAAGAAATCCTGAGCCTCGGCGAGCTCGTCCAGTGCCTGTTCAAGCTGACGAACGGCCAAGGAATGCTCGATGTGCCGGCTGTGCGGCACGTCTTCACCTCTGACCACGCGAAACGCAATATCTACTTGTCTGGTTGCACGAACGAATCGTTCGGCAGCGCTTGCTTCAGGTGAGTGCGCATGGGTCGACATGGTGAACCTCCACTCTTTAAATCACGAAAGATGGTTGATTGCAGGGCCGCCGCATGGCAGCTGACTTTTTTTTGCGTTCGAAATCGGGTGTCGCTGACGATGCGGTTGGTAACGCGCTTGACCGAAATCGCACTCGAAACGAAATAGTGTCGCAGTCCCAGGCAACCTTCGAATGGTGTCGATTACACCACTTTAGTTGGCGATACGCCAGGAGAAATACCCGACAACAGCGACCGATTTCCATAGCTTGCCAGGAACTGCATTCGAACGCCAGGGTGTGTTGCGAAATATCACGTTGGGGCTGTTAACTTCGGTGGATCGGTGTTAACTTGTTAGGCCCGGTTCGCGCGGATTCGTTCCGGAATGTATCGATCGTGCATGAGCCTGCGTTCGGCGCGCTCCTCGGTTATCCTTTCATCGTCAAGCATCTGCTCACACCTTGTGGCGAGGCACGATGGAAGCGTACGACGACGAACTCAGGCAGTTTGAAGCACACGGCGCGGCGCCTCTGCCGGTGGCAAGCCATCAAGGCTATGTCGACCATGACGGGGCCCGGATCCGGTACTCCACGTACGGGTCCGGCATGCCTGTGATTCTGCTGCACGGCGGCCTCGGCCATAGCGGCAATTGGGGTTATCAGGTTCCTGCGCTAGTCGGCTCAGGGCACCGTGCCGTTCTTATCGACAGCCGCGGTCACGGTCGCAGTACGCGCGATACGCGTCCCTATTCCTATGAGTTGATGGCATCGGACGTGCTCGCCGTGATGGCTGTCCTGCAGCTTAAGAGGGCCGCCCTGGTGGGCTGGAGCGACGGCGCGTGCACTGCCTTGATCGTGGGCGCGAAAGCGCCTGAGCGTGTTGCAGGGGTCTTGTTTTTGGCTGCAACATGGACCCCGGCGGCGCGAAGGAATTCGTTGCCACGCCGGTGATCGTGCGGTGTTTCGCCCGGCACGCCAAAGACTATGCCCAACTGTCGGCGACACCGGAGCAGTTCGACGCGTTCGTCGGTGCGGTCAGCGAAATGATGAAGACCCAGCCGAATTATTCCGCAGACGATCTGGCCGGGATTCGCATACCTGTCACAGTTGTGCAGAGCGAGCATGATGAATTCATCAAGCCGGAGCACGCGGAATACCTCGCCCGCAGCATTCCCGGTGCGGAATTGATTCTGCTGCGAGGCGTGAGCCATTTCGCTCCGCTACAAAGGCCGGAACAGTTCAACAGGGTGATGGGCGAGTTCCTTGCCAAGGGTCTTCGCTGATGCGCAGGCGGGTCAGCAGAGGACGCCTCGGCACCACACACGACGAACCCTGAACGCAAGGATGAGACGATATGGCCGGAGCAGACCGCATCAGGAATAGCACAGGCGCTGAGGGCATCGAGCGCATAGAGACGAGCTTCCATGACCAGCCTTTTGCCCCGCATCGTCAGCGCGGGCGGGATCGGGCCGATGTGGTCGATCCCACGGAACACGCGGCGCATGCTTCGCGGCCGGGAGCGGCGCATTCCTGAGGGCACACCGCCGGCGGAGGTGGAAGATCGTTAGCCGCCCGCGCCCGTTTGCGAGGCGGAAACGATCGTAATTGAAAATCCGTCCCAACCTTTCGCGCCGACAGTCTGTACAGCGGTGCTGTCGGTGTCCGGTGTCGCTGCGAGCATTTTGAAGAACGTGCGGATTCCGACAATGTCCGGCTCCTGATTCGCCGGGTCTCCGAGCCTGCCGCTGCGAACCACGTTGTCCGCCACGATGACCGTGCCCGGTTGGGACAACTGCAGCGTGAGTCGCAGGTAGTCGGGGTAGCTGCTCTTGTCGGCGTCGATAAAGATAAAGTCGAATGGTGGCGTCTTGCTGCGGATCAACTCTTCGAGACTCTCGGCCGCCAGTCCTGTGATCACCGAGACCTT
>JBEKNG010000367.1:0-6086 GCA_049523075.1 Paraburkholderia sp. | reverse complement strand
TGTTCGGCAGCGTGCTTGCGACGCTCGGTGAGCGCGGCAAGGTCGTCACGGAGCTGGTCGAAAGCCTGTCGAGCGTGCTGTTCGGTGTGGTGCGCATCATCACGAAGCTCGCGCCGATCGGTGCGTTCGGCGCGATGGCATTCACGATCGGCAAGTACGGCATCGGCTCGCTGCTGCCGATGCTCAAGCTGATCGGCACGTTCTATCTGACCTCGATCGTGTTCGTGGTGGTGGTGCTTGGCGCGATCACCCGCATGGTCGGGTTTAGCATCCTGCGCTTCGTGGCCTACATCAAGGAAGAAATGCTGATCGTGCTCGGCACGAGCTCGTCGGAAGCGGCGCTGCCGCAACTGATGCTGAAGCTCGAAAAGCTCGGCTGCTCGCGCTCGGTGGTGGGCCTCGTGGTGCCGACCGGTTATTCGTTCAACCTCGACGGCACCAACATCTATATGACGATGGCGGTGCTGTTCATCGCCCAGGCCACCAACACCGATCTCACGCTGACGCAGCAACTCACGCTGCTCGCCGTCACGATGCTGACGTCGAAGGGCGCCAGCGGTGTGACGGGAGCCGGCTTCATCACGCTCGCGGCGACCCTGGCCGTGGTGCCGACCATTCCGCTGTCGGGCATGGTGCTGATTCTCGGTATCGACCGCTTCATGAGCGAATGCCGTGCGCTGACGAACATCGTCGGCAACGGTGTCGCGACGGTGGTGGTATCGGCCTGGGAGAAGGAACTGGACCACAACAAGCTGCGTGCTGTGCTGCGCGGCGAAGTGCCTGCTGCCGTGAAGGAAACGGCGGGTGCCTGAACAGGAGCGGCGCGACGCGCGGGGCGCTGGGATGACGGCGCAACTACCCGCGCGCCGCAGCATAATCGCACTTCGCTGGCCCACTGTGGCCCGCAGAAGAGGGGCCGCCGCAGCGAGCTTGCCCCCAGCGCGTTATGCCACAATAGCCGCAGCCCATCCACCGGAATTTGCTAATGTGACGCGCCGCCTGGTGATCCTCTTCGCGCTCGTCGCCGGGCTCGTGGCGGCGTGCGGACTCACGTGGAGCATCGCGTGGCAGCGCGGCATCGACGATTTGCGGCGCAACGCCGCGGTGCGCGTCGATCGCACGGCCAGTGCGCTCAAGAGCACACTGGAGCGCTACGAATCCCTGCCTTACCTTCTGGCGGAGCATCCGTTCGTGCAGGACGTGCTGGTGAATCCCACCGCGCCAAACGTCGAGCGCGCCAACCGCTATCTGGAAGACCTCAACCGCCACGCGCGGGCCACGGCCACCTACATCATTCAGGCGGACGGGCTTTGCGTCGCGGCGAGCAACTGGCACGAGCCGGAGAGCTTTGTCGGCGTCGAGTATCAGTTCCGCCCGTATTTCATGGACGCGGTGAAAGGCGGCGTGGGTCGTTTCTTCGGCATCGGCACGATCTCGCACGATCCCGGCTACTACATCTCGCAACCGGTGCGGCGGGACGGCGAGATCGTCGGCGTGGCGGTTGTCAAACTCAATCTGGAATGGTTTCAGGGCGCGGATGCGTCCGAGCCGCTGATCGTCACCGACGATCACGGGGTGATTTTTCTGTCGTCGGTGCCGGCCTGGAAATACCACACGGTGCGGCCGTTGTCAGGCGTGGTGGCAGACTCGATCTATCAGACGCGCCAGTATGCGCAGCAGGAGATTCCGCCGCTGCCGGTGACGATCGAACACACGCTCGAAGGCGATGCGCAGATTGTGCGCATCGGCGGCGGGCGCTATGCGCCGCGCTACCTGGCGACGCGGCGGGCGATGGGCGAGCCGGACTGGCACCTGATCACCATGGCAAGCGTCGATCCGGTCGACACCGACGCCCGCAATGCCGCTATCGTGACGGGCTTCGGTTACGTCACGCTGTGCCTGCTGGCGTTCTACTGGAGAATGCGGCGGGCGCGCCTGCGCGAGATGATCCGCAGCCGCGAGTTGCTGCAGCGCGCGTACGCGGAGTTGAACCAGCGGGTGGCGGAACGGACCGCGGATCTGTCGCAAGCGAACGAGCAGCTAAAGAAGGAAGTGAGCGAACGGACACGCGCCGAACAGGAATTGCGTTCGGCGCATGATGAACTGATCCAGGCGAGCAAGCTGGCGGCGCTCGGCCAGATGGCCGCGGGCATTACGCACGAGTTGAATCAGCCATTGGCGGCGCTGCGTGGCTTCTCGGACAACACGCGGGTGTTGCTCGAACGCGGCGATCAGGCGTCGGCGCGCGAGAATCTTGAGGCAATTGCCGCGCTCACGGAGCGCATGGGCAAGATCACCAACCAGTTGAAGTTGTTCGTGGGCCGGGCGCGGCCGCGTAGCGCGCGTGCGCCGCTCGCGCGTGCGCTGCGCAATGTGCTGGCGCTGCTGCAAAAGCGCTTGCAGGGCGTGGAAGTGGTGTTGACAGTGGTCGATGCTGAAGCCGGTACGCGCACGCGTTTCGATCCGTCTGACGAGCATCCTGAGTTCGTCGCCAATTGCGATGATCTGCGGCTTGAACAGGTGCTGATCAATCTGCTAAGCAATGCGCTGGATGCGACGGCGGGTGATGCCGCAGCCGGCATCACCCCTCCACGTATAGGGATCGAAATCGAAGCCACCGAGGCGACGCTCGCGATCTCGGTTCACGACAACGGCCCCGGCATCCCCGACGACGTTTTGCCACGGCTCTTCGAGCCGTTCTTTACGACCAAGGAGATGGGCCAGGGATTGGGGCTCGGCCTCGCGATCTCGTCGTCGATCGCGCGTGACGCCGGCGGCTCGCTCGTCGCCCGCAATGCGCCGGACGGCGGCGCGCTGTTCGTGCTCACGCTGCGGCGGGCCCGAGTGCAGGCAACGGATCCACTCACGGCGGGGTCCTGAATTCAGGCGGTTGCAGATGTGCTCGTGCGCTTTAAGGTGGTAAGGACAATGGTCAACAACAGTTTGCCGGTGCTGTATATCGAGGACGACGCACTGGTGCGTCGCGCGAGCGTGCAAAGCCTGCAGCTCGCGGGCTTCGACGTCACTGGTCACGCATCGGTCGAGTCGGCGGCGCGTTCGATCAGCGCGGATTTTCCGGGCGTGATCGTCAGCGATATCCGCTTGCCGGGTGCGAGCGGTCTCGATCTGCTCGCGCAATGTCACGACCGCGCGCCGGACGTGCCGGTGATTCTCGTCACCGGCCACGGTGATATTTCGATGGCCGTGCAGGCGATGCGCGACGGCGCGTACGACTTCATCGAAAAGCCGTTTGCATCGGAACGTCTGATCGAGACCGTGCGGCGCGCGCTGGAACGCCGCACCCTGGTGCTGGAGAACCACGCGCTGCGGCGCGAACTGGCGGGGCAGAACACGGTGGCCCCGCGCATCATCGGCCGCAGTCCCGTGATCGAGCAGGTGCGCCGGCTGATTGCGAACGTCGCGCCGACCGACGCGTCCGTGCTGATCAACGGCGATACCGGCGCGGGCAAGGAACTGATCGCACGCAGTCTGCACGAACTGTCACCGCGGCGCGACAAGCCGTTTATCGCCGTGAATTGCGGCGCGCTTCCCGAACCGATGTTCGAGTCGGAGATGTTCGGCTACGAGCCCGGCGCATTCACCGGCGCGGCGAAACGCCGTATCGGCAAGCTCGAGCACGCATCGGGCGGCACGCTGTTCCTCGATGAGATCGAAAGCATGCCGCTCGGCCTGCAGGTCAAGCTGTTGCGCGTGCTGCAGGACGGTGTGCTGGAGCGGCTTGGGTCGAACCAGCCGATTCGGGTGAATTGCCGCGTCGTGGCCGCCGCCAAAGGCGACATGCAGGAGCACGTCGCGGCCGGCACCTTCCGGCGCGACCTGTTGTACCGGCTGAACGTGGTGACCATCGCGCTGCCGCCGCTCGCCGAGCGTCGTGAAGACATCGTGCCGCTCTTCGAGCATTTCCTGCTCGATGCGGCGGTGCGCTATCAGCGCCCCGCGCCGATCCTGGCTGACCGTCAGCGGGCCGGCCTGATGCAGCGCGACTGGCCGGGCAATGTACGGGAATTGCGTAATGCGGCCGACCGTCTCGTGCTCGGCGTGGCCGAGGATCCGAGGACGGCTTCGGTCGATGAAACCGCGGATACGCACTCCCTCAAGGAGCGCGTCGAACAGTTCGAGCGGGCGGTGATCGCGCAGGCGCTCGAAGAGACGGGCGGCGCGGTGGCGGTGGCGGCTGACCGCCTGCATTTGGGCAAGGCGACGCTTTACGAAAAGATCAAGCGGTATGGGCTGGCTGCGAAGGGGGAGGGTGAGCGGTGATGGGGTGAGGCGGCAATGCGCCGGTAGCGGACAAGCCCGCTACCGGCGCGTTTTTATCTGATGCTCCCGTGTTTCAGGCCGCGTTCAGTGCCTTCTCGAGCAGCTGATCGAGCTCGGCGAACTGCGGCTCGCCGACGTAGCGCTTGAGAATCTTGCCGTCCTTGTCGACCACGAAGGTGGTCGGCGTCAACTGGACGTTGCCGAACTGCTTGGCCGCGGAGCCGTCATCCATCGCCACCTTGAACGGCAGGCGACGCGTTGCGGTGTAGTTGGTCACGTACATCGGCGCGTCGTAGTTCATCGCCACGGCGACGAATTCGAGGCCCTTGCCTTTGAAGCGGTTATACGTGTCGACCATCTTCGGCATTTCCTGCATGCAGGTGTCGCAGTTGGTCGCCCAGAAGTTGACGAGGTAGACCTTGCCCTTCAGGTCAGCGGTGGAGACTTTCTGGCCGGACAGCAGCGTGAAGGTGGCATCCGGCACATGCTGCTGGCCGTTGAACGCGAAATAACCGGCAATTGCGATTGCGCCGGCCACGACGGCCATGACGATGTAGCGGATCGGGCTGGTGCGCTTCGTAACCGGGGCAGAAGGGGTAGGGCTCATGGACGGACCTCGAGATTCGCGCAGGCCGCGCGGAACGTTGCGACGTATTGTAGCCCCAATCTGGTGAGGCGGCTGGGCGTTGCCTGTCAGCGGATAATAGGGTTTTATGCCTCGTCCTTTCCCTGACTTCGTTCTCATGCTCCGACCTGCGTTTCGCCTGTCATCCACCAGCTTCCTGTTTGATTTTGCCGCACGACCGAGGGCCGCCGCTGCGCGCCGAGTTCTGTCCGGACTGGCATGGCTACGCTCCGTGCTGCTCGCAAGCGCTTGCCTGGTGGCGCTGGGCGCGGTGCTGGCGGGCTGTTCGCCGACCTACGACTGGCGCACGATCATGAACAACGACAATGGTTATACCGTCGACCTGCCGGCCAAGCCGAGCAACGATGCGCGCCAGATCGACATTGGCGGGACGCCGATGCAGATGGCGATGCAAACCGCCGAAGCGGGCAACGCCGTCTTCGCGGTGGGCACCGTGATGCTGCCGTCCGACGACCCGCAGACGCAGCGCACGGCGCTCGACTTCCTGCGCACTGGGCTCGCCCGCAACATCCGCGCCGCGCCCGACGCGCACGCGGTACAGATTCCGCTGGCGGCAGGCGGCGAGGTGGCCGGCCTTGAAATGACGCTGAACGGCAAGGCCGGCAAGCAAAAGGAAACCCGCACGATCTACGCGCGGTTTGTCGCGCACGGCCGGCATGTCTACCAGGCGGCAATCATCGCGAGTGAGCCGCTGCCGCAGGAGCAGGTTGACCAGTTTTTTCAGTCTTTCCAGCTGTATTGAATATAGCGATGCAGCGTTGGGGGCGTCATAGTCCGCCGCGCAGAGTGAAAGTTGCTTCGCAGGTTATGACGCTAATAGCTGGATTTTATGGGGATTTTTCAGTTACCCACGGCGCCTGTGGATAACTTTGTGGAGAACCTCTTGCGAGCCGGCTGAAATGCCCGTCTGGCGGCCTTTCGGGAACTTTTCCCTCTCCAGAGGAGAATTGAAAAAGTCAATGAAATCAAAGTCTTTGTTGAAGCGACGTGGGCCTGGCTTTCAGATCGCCTTAACTTTGCTGCAAATGCTTTTATGTGCATAAGTCAAGTCTTGACAGCTATTTTTTTGCTTTATCCAACCGCGAACGCGCGCCGGTACTGAACGGCCTCCGCGATCTGGCTGCCGTTCGGCGCGTCGGCGCCGGCCAGGTCCGCGATT
>JBEKNG010000366.1:0-6103 GCA_049523075.1 Paraburkholderia sp. | reverse complement strand
ACGCCGTTGCGCCAGCTCGCCCATGATGTGCGCCGCCAGATCCCTTTGGGGTTGTGCTCGTCCTGCCACAGGTCATAACCCCAGTCTTGCCAGCGATCTGGAATCACCGGACGCTCACGCGGCAGATACGCCGCAGCGAGGCGTTGCGTAAGGCTATCGAAGCGCGCACCGCCGCACCACGCAGCCCGCGTGCGGGCGTTCTGCTGTTCGACCCAAGCCATGACGGCCGGGTCGTCGAGCGACTCGAGCGACAGGAAAGGATCGGGAGATTGCGGCCAGGGAGGCCCGGAAGACGAACTCGAAGTTGAAGCGGAAGCTGACATGGTAGGCCGTCGTAACTGAACAACGACGATTATGCCTTGTGATCAACCTGGCGCTCGCAAAGGAGCGATGACGAGCATCGCCCCTTCGCTCAATCACACATCAGGGCTCGAGGTTGAGCTCCTGAATCTTGCGCGTGATCGTATTGCGGCCAATGCCCAGCCGCTCGGCAGCCTCGACCTTGCGGCCGCGCGTGAAATCGAGCGCCTCGCGAATCACCGCGGCCTCAAAGCGCCTGGCGAGTTCATCCATCACATCGGGTGCGTTCTCGCGCAACATCCGCGCGACTTCGGTGCGCAGTCCGCCCTCCCACGCACTGACGGTCGCAGCTACCGTCACCCCCGGTATCGTCGGCAGATGCGACGACACGGCGGTACCGTTCGCGGCCGACTGCCCCGCGACGCCGCTGCCCGCATCTCCCGCCAACACGCCGCCGGCTGCGATCTCAACCGAGCCTGCCTGCGCCGGCACCAGATCGGGCGGCAGATCCTTGATCTCGATGGTCTGCGCCGGCGCCATCACGGTCAGCCAGTTGGCGAGATTCTCGAGCTGCCGCACGTTGCCTTGAAACGGCAGCGACGCGAGATACGTCAGCGCTTCCTCAGACACCCGCTTCGACTCGACGCCCAGGTCCCGCGCGCTCTTCTGCAAAAAGTGCCGCGTCAGCAAAGGAATATCTTCACTGCGCTCACGCAACGCCGGCAAGCGCAGCCGAATTACATTGAGGCGGTGATACAGGTCCTCGCGGAACAGGCCCTGACGCACGCGCGATTCGAGATTCTGGTGCGTAGCCGCAATCACGCGCACATTCGCACGCAACGGATTGTGGCCGCCGACCCGATAGAACTGCCCATCCGACAGCACGCGCAACAAACGCGTTTGCAGATCGAACGGCATGTCGCCGATCTCGTCGAGAAACAGCGTGCCATTCTCGGCCTGTTCGAAACGCCCTTGACGCATCGCCTGCGCGCCGGTGAAGGCACCGCGCTCATGGCCGAATAGTTCGGACTCCAGCAGATCCTTGGGAATCGCCGCAGTGTTCAGCGCGATGAACGGTCCGTTCGCGCGTGGGCTATGTCGGTGCAAGGCGCGCGCCACCAGTTCCTTACCGGTGCCTGATTCGCCGGTAATGAGCACGGTTGCCGCAGAATGGGACAGGCGTCCGATGGCGCGAAACATGTCCTGCATCGCCGGTGCCTGGCCGAGCATTTCCGGTGCATCGGCCACGCGCTCGTCCCACGTCTGCTCGCCTCGCATGCTTTCGTCGACAGCGCGGCGAATCAGTTCGACGGCCTTGTCGACGTCGAACGGCTTGGCGAGGTATTCGAAGGCGCCGCCCTGAAACGCGGCAACGGCGCTGTCGAGATCCGAGAATGCGGTCATGATGATGACGGGCAAGCCCGGCACCTTGTCGCGCACCGTCTGCAGCAATTCGAGGCCCGAACCGCCGGGCATGCGAATGTCGGACACCAGCACCTGCGGGCTGTCGTGATCGAGCGCGACTGACGCGTCGCGCACATTCGCGAAGCTGCGTGTCGCGAAGTTCTCACGGGCGAGTGCTTTTTCCAGCACCCAGCGTATCGATTGATCGTCGTCTACTATCCAGATCGGCTTCATATATCGGTCAGAAGTCTTTAGGTGCGTGTGGTATTAGCAGTCGAGCGGCAGCAGAATCTGAAACTCGGTGTGGCCCGGACGGCTTTCCACTTCGATCAGGCCATCGTGCTGCTGCACGAAAGTCTGTGCGAGCGTGAGACCCAGACCGCTGCCATCGTCGCGCCCCGAAACGAGCGGATAAAAAATGCGGTCGCGGATGTCTTCTGGAATGCCCGGTCCGTTGTCGATGATATGCAAGTCCAATGCCAGCTTGCACAAGCGTTTCGCAATGGTGATCTTGCGCGCAACGCGCGTGCGCAATTCAATGCGCGCGTCACCCTGCGAAATCCGTTCGCGCAGCGCTTCCGCTGCATTACGAACGATATTGAGCACTGCCTGAATCAGTTGTTCCTTGTCGCCGCGCAGATCGGGCACGCTCACATCGTAGTCGCGTTCGATGGTGAGGCCGCGCGGAAACTCCGCCAGAATCACCGCCCGCACACGTTCGCACACTTCATGAATATTCACGTCGCCCACGATATGCGGATGACGATGCGGTTCGAGCAGCCGGTCGACCAGCGTCTGCAGCCGGTCGGACTCCTTGATGATGACCTGGGTGTACTCGCGCAACTCGTCGCGCTCGCGCGCACCCAGTTCGAACTCCAGCAGTTGCGCCGCGCCACGAATGCCGCCGAGCGGATTCTTGATCTCGTGTGCGAGATTACGGATCAGTTGCTTGTTGACCGCGGTCAGATCGTTGATCCGTTCTTCGCGGTCGGTGCGCATGTGACGTTCGTTTTCGAACAGTTCGAGCAGGACATAATCCGGAGCACCTTCAAGGTACCCCACGATCGCATGCACATGCAGCGGCTCGTGGCCCTGACGCTCCAGCACGGCATCAAGGTGGGTCGCATGGAAACGGTGTTCGGCGATCGAGGCGACCGTCGCGATCAGTTCGTCTGAATTCGCGAAAATGTCCGGCCACGCCATCTGTGTCAGTTGCCGGCGCGAGAGATCGAGCATCGCCTCCGCCGAGGGATTCGCAAACGCGACGCGCAACGTGCGCTTGTCGAGCACGAGCACAACCGTCGGCAAGGCCTCGAACCCCGTCAGCAAGCCGGAATCCACCAACTGTGCGTTTTCCGACAGCGGCTCAGCATGCCCTTTTCTAGCTTTGATCAGATTCTTCAGAACCATCTTGCAGTCTGGCCGATGAGAGATGGTGATACGACAGACGACGCGCACGTTGGTCTCGTGAACCGCAGCGCAAACGTTGCCTCGTTCTCAACAAAAAAGGGACGGCGCCGCCGTCCCTTTGTGACCCGCATTCGATCAGTCACGAGCGTCGGGCGCGCGCTTCGCCACTTGCGCGGCGAAGCGCTATCGCCGCTTACAGCGAGTAGTACAGTTCGAACTCAACCGGGTGCGTGGTCATACGCACACGTTGCAGTTCGCCTTCCTTCAGTTCCAGGTAAGCGTCGATCATCGCATCCGTGAACACACCGCCGCGCGTCAGGAACTCGCGGTCGTTGTGCAGCGCTTCCAGCGCCTGGTCGAGGCCGGCACACACGGTCGGGATCTTTGCATCCTCTTCCGGCGGCAGGTCGTACAGGTTCTTGTCGGCAGCCTCGCCCGGATGGATCTTGTTCTGCACGCCGTCCAGACCCGCCATCATCAGTGCCGAGAAGCACAGGTACGGGTTGGCCAGCGGATCCGGGAAGCGCGTTTCGATACGGCGGCCCTTCGGGTTCGACACGTGCGGAATACGGATCGATGCCGAACGGTTGCGTGCCGAGTAAGCGAGCTTGACAGGTGCTTCGAAGTGCGGAACAAGACGCTTGTACGAGTTCGTGCCCGGATTCGTGATGGCGTTCAGCGCGCGAGCGTGCTTGATGATGCCGCCAATGTAGTACAGCGCGAATTCCGACAGACCTGCGTAGCCATTACCTGCGAACAGGTTCTGGCCGTCCTTCCAGATCGACTGGTGAACGTGCATGCCCGAACCGTTGTCGCCAACCACCGGCTTCGGCATGAACGTCGCCGTCTTGCCGTACGTGTGCGCCACGTTGTGGACGATATACTTCAGTTGCTGCGTCCAGTCAGCGCGCTGCACGAGCGTCGAGAACTTGGTGCCGATTTCGTTCTGGCCCATACCACCGACTTCGTGGTGGTGCACTTCGACCGGAATGCCGATCTGTTCGAGCAGCAAACACATTTCCGAGCGAATGTCCTGGAACGAATCGACCGGCGCGACCGGGAAGTAGCCGCCCTTCGTGCCCGGACGGTGACCCGTGTTGCCACCTTCGAATTCCTTGCCCGACGACCACGGTGCTTCTTCAGAGCCGATCTTCACGAAGCAGCCCGACATGTCTGTGTTCCACTGGACCGAATCGAAAATGAAGAATTCCGGTTCCGGACCGAAGAAAGCCGTGTCGCCAAGGCCCGTGCTCTTCAGATAAGCTTCTGCGCGCTTTGCCAGCGAACGCGGGTCGCGCTCGTAGCCCTTGCCGTCAGACGGCTCGACCACGTCGCAAGTCAGCACCAGGGTCGACTCTTCATAGAACGGGTCGATGAAGGCCGTGTTCGCGTCCGGCACGAGCAGCATGTCCGACGCTTCGATGCCCTTCCAGCCAGCAATCGAAGAACCGTCAAACGCATGGCCGCTCTCGAACTTGTCTTCGTCGAATGCCGACACCGGCACCGAAACGTGTTGCTCTTTACCGCGCGTGTCGGTGAAACGAAAGTCGACAAACTTGACGTCCTCGTCTTTGACGATTTGCATGACGTCGGCCACGGATTTACTCATAACCTATCTCCTGATTAACGAATTCGGCGGATTTAGCCGCCGCCCAAATCTAGCTGACCCGTCCCGGCGCGTCTACCTCGCATTTCTGCCAAATTGCCGCAGACGCCGAAAGCCGGTGACCGAATCGATCGGCACCAAATAAGCAGCTTCTGTGCCATGTATGCGCCAACCCGGCGCAAAGGCCTATCGTTACGCGCGTTTGCGGGGAATCGCCGCACCTTGGCAAGCGTGAACGAACCCCCTTTCTCGAAAGGCCGGCACCATCATAGGGCAAACCCGGAATGCGCGTCGGATCGGATCACTCTTTTGGGGCGCTCACGCGAATTTGCACCTGTTTGGAACATGCGGCCGTTGGTCGGCCTCCTTGCCGCAGCGTGCCCGCATAACGCACGATGAATCCGCAGCGCTAGAATGCTCATTTGGTCCGAAGGAGATTTGCTGTCATGAGTACGCTCGAACAGTTGTATGCCCAGGCCGAAAAGCGCCGCCTCGACAACCAGTTGCCCTATGCCGGCGCGTTGTCGCCCGCCGAGGCCTTCGAGCTTCTTCAACTCGATCCGCGCACGCGCCTGGTCGACGTGCGCACGCGTGCGGAACTCGATTGGGTCGGCCGGCCGGTGATCGGCGACGGCCAGTACGCACATGTCGAGTGGACCCGCTATCCGGGCGCTGTGCCGAACCAGGAATTCGTGCAGCAACTCGGTCAGGCCGCCAGCACCGACGCGCCCGTGCTGTTTCTGTGCCGTAGCGCCGCGCGTTCGAAGCTCGCCGCGATTGCCGCGACGCAGGCCGGCTTCACCAAGGCGTTCGATCTGCTGGAAGGCTTTGAAGGCGACAAGGACGGCCAGGGGCATCGGAAGACCGTCTCGGGCTGGTGTTTCCGCGGTTTGCCGTGGATCGGTGCTTAAGGCCTGGCTAAAACGGCGCCCGCGTGGAGACCTCAGCTACGCGGCTTGCCGGCGGCTGTCGCCGCCTCTAGCTCGACGATATCTCCACCCAGCAGATGTACGCCCTCGCGCAGCTTCACGAACGCTGCAGCGACTGCCTCCGGCTCGCCCTTCACACCCAGATCGATATGCCGCCGCGCATAGATGCCGCCGCGCTCCGCATCGCCGACGCTCGGCAAGCTGAACACGCGCACGCTGGGGAAGTCGTGCTCGATCTTTTCCATCAGCGGCGTCAGCGTCGATTCCGGCAGCTCGAACACCAGCAACGACTTTTCCGCGTGGGGCATGGCATGGTGCAGATGCGCGTACCGGGTGTCCAGCACCCACTCGATCATCGGCCACGCCATCACCGGGAAGCCCGGCACGAAGTGGTGATCGCCCATCGAGAAGCCGGGGATCTTGTTGTAGCCGTTCGGAATGATCGACGCGCCCT
>JBEKNG010000365.1:0-6113 GCA_049523075.1 Paraburkholderia sp. | reverse complement strand
CGTTCCAGCGTCTGCGCTGCGTCGCTGTGCCGTTTCGCAGCTCCATCGTCCAGGGCGACACCTGAAGGCATCTTTCGCGATTCCGCCGAATCCCGTAGTACGTTGATCGCGAGGCGCAGCGCGTCCCCGATGGTCGAGTCCGACATGATTGCGTTTCCTGTTCCTCGTCGTCTTGCCAATGGCCGCCGTTCAACACGTTCATAGCGTCGGCCTTCGCTTCCTCTTCCCGATCGAAAGCAGCCGACACCGTAGCTGCTACAGGGTGCGCTGGACGGCTCGGGCTGAACCCGTGATGTCCTCACCGAAGCCGGCCACCGTGTTGCAGCCTGTCAACGAAAGCACAGCACCCACCAGCAACAACATCGCCACACAACGTCCAAACATATACACCTCGTTCCTTACAAGATTAAGCGCCGCCCTTTTGCTGGCGATTTGCCGGTTCACGACGGACGACGCCGCACCAGATGGTGCCTAGCCCGGTCAGTGCCAAGGCAGCGGCGGTCGTCCCCGCACAGTTGCCGCGCAAGTCTTCAACTTCCAACCGATCGCGGGCTTGCGCAGCACCGTCCATCGCGTTCTGAAGCCATTTGGCGAAGCACACGACAGACAGTAAAGCTACAGCCAAAGACGCAAACTCTATTTTTCCCAGACGCATTTTCCGTTCAGCATTTCTATCCTGTTACCGCGCAATGGGCACTCCCCTATCAGCACTGGTTGCCATGCGGGTCTTGGCGGTGCCAACACTGCGCAAGATCATCCGTTGCAAAGCCAACTTCGATTTTCTCGTGAGGCACCCCCATAGGTTATCGGCCAAATAGGGCCTGCGCTTTAGGCATTGTCGTGGTTTGGAACGAAGTCCGCGCTAAACACCCCCAATGCCGCGCGAATGCGTACCGGGTGGGCGAAGCTCCGACGGCCAGAATGAGGTCACGCATGCGCACCTGGCGGCAATACGGCCCTCTAAAAAAGTCGCCTCATGAAAAATTCTTAATGAAACCGCGACCGTTTATTAAATACGGACCGGGTATTCTGCACAACCGTTCCGTCATTCCATCATGGTCGCCCTCGAGCAGCGCTCAACAGAGCACTCACAGATGTGAATGATGAAGCGGCCCACCTCCAGGTGGGGAATCCGTACAGCACCTTTGCCCACCCGTCTTCGGCATTTCCGGGAAGCCGCCAAGCATCGCTCCCGTCGCCAACCTTTCAAGTCAACAGGAATTCCAATGTCCACTGAAAAACCGCCGACCCAACGGCGAGCTTTCTTGCGCAAGACGCTGGCAATCGTACCCGCCGTGTCGCTCGCGGGCGGCGCTGCGACGATCGCGTTGTCGAATCAGGGGCACGCAGCCGATGCGCCAGCGCCGGAAGTACCCTATGAACCGCGCTACTTTCATCCGGCCGAATGGGCGTTCATCAATGCGGCGGTCGATCGTCTGATCCCGTCGAATGATGATGGCCCCGGCGGGGTCGAACTGGGAGTGCCCGAATTCATCGACCGTCAGATGGAAGCGCCCTATGGACGAGGCGCGTTCTGGTACATGCGAGGTCCATTCAAAACGGACGTCGAACCGACGCTCGGTTACCAGTTGCGTTTAACGCCGCGAGAACTCTACCGTACCGCCATTGCGGCGATCGACGACTGGTGCCGCAAGACGCACGGCAACACGTTCGCCGCACTCGACGCGCCGACCCGCGACGCGGTGCTTCATCAACTGGAGTCCGGTAAAGCAGAACTGGAGACGGTTCCTCCGGCCATCTTCTTCACGACGCTGCTCGCGAATACCAAGGAAGGCTACTTTGCCGATCCCATTTACGGCGGCAACAAGCACATGGGTGCCTGGAAGATGATCGGCTTTCCCGGTGCACGCGCCGACTTCATGGACTGGGTCGACCAGCCCGGCAAGACCTATCCGCTCGGTCCCGTTTCAATCTCCGGCGAAAAAGCATAAGTCCCGTACGGGACGTGGCGCGAATGCCCAGAAGGACACACGGGCAGATCACATAGCATTTGAAGGAATTACATGGCTATCAAGAAGAAGCCGGTCGATGCCGTCATTGTCGGCTTCGGTTGGACCGGGGCGATCATGGGCATGGAGCTCACTGACGCGGGTCTCGATGTCGTCGCGCTCGAACGCGGTGCTTACCGTGACACGTCACCCGACTTCACCTATCCGAAGATCGTCGACGAGCTCGCTTACGGGATTCGCGGCGAGCTGTTCCAGCGCCTCGCTGACAACACCGTGACGGTGCGCCACAACATCGGCGATACCGCGGTGCCCTACCGGCAATACGCGTCGTTCCTGCTGGGCGACGGCGTCGGTGGCGCGGGCGTGCACTGGAACGGCCAGCACTACCGGCCGTCCCCCGAAGACCTGGTGTTGCGTACCCACATGGAGTCGCGCTACGGCCGCAATTTCCTGCCGAAGGACATGACGATCCAGGATTACGGCGTCACGTACGACGAGCTGGAACCGTTCTTCGATCAGTTCGAACAGGTGTGTGGTACATCGGGCAAAGCCGGCAACCTGAACGGCACGATCGTGCCCGGAGGCAATCCGTTCGAAGGCCGCCGTTCGCGCGAATATCCGAACCCTGCTGTCGCCGATACCTACCCGGCGACCCTGTTCGCGAAGGCTGCAAAGGAAGTTGGCTACCACCCCTTTCCGCAACCTTCGGCTAACTCGTCGCGTCCTTATACGAACCCCTATGGCGTTCGTCTGGGCCCCTGCAACCTGTGTGGATTCTGCGAACGCTTCGGCTGCTTCCTTTACTCGAAAGCGATGCCGCAGACGACCATTCTGCCGGTCCTGATGAAGCGCAAGAATTTCGAGTTGCGCACCCGTAGCGAAGTCCTGAAGGTCAATCTCGATTCGACCGGCAAGCGCGCCACGGGCGTCACCTATATCGATGCGCAAGGCCAGGAAGTCGAGCAGCCGGCCAACATGGTGATTGTTGCGGCGTTCCAGTTCCACAATGTGCGGCTGATGCTGCTGTCCGGTATCGGCAAACCGTACGACCCGGTGTCGCAAGAAGGCACCATTGGCAAGAACTTTGCGTATCAGATGATGAGTTCGATTTCGGTGTTCTACGACAAGGACGTGCCGATCAACCCGTTCATCGCCGCCGGCTCCGGTGGCTCGCAGATCGTCGACGAGTTTAACTCTGACCACTTCGACCACGGGCCGCATGGGTTCACAGGCGGCGCGTACATCATCGGTGGCCAGACCGGCGGCCGGCCCATCCAGCAACTCGCGGTACCACCCGGCACGCCGGCATGGGGCGCGCAATGGAAGCGCGCGGCCAAAGACAGCTATCTGCACACGACCAACGTGGCGACGCACGGCTCCGTGATGTCGTACCGCGATCGCTATCTCGACCTCGACCCGACCTACCGCGATTCGTGGGGACAACCGCTGCTGCGGATGACGTTCGACTGGCACGACAACGAATACAAGATGTCGCGTTTCGTGACCGACCGCGCACTCGAAATCGTCAAGGCGATGAACCCGAAAACGCATTCGCTGCTGATACGCCAGCCGGGCGACCACTACGACGTGCGTCAATACCAGACCACGCATACAACCGGCGGCGTCATCATGGGCACCGACCCGAAGACAAGCGCGGTCAACCGGTATTTGCAGAGCTGGGATGTGCACAACGTGTTTGTCACGGGTGCCTCCGCGTTCCCGCAGAACATCGGCTACAACCCGACGGGGCTGGTAGGCGCGCTCGCTTACTGGTCCGCGAAGGCAATCCGCGAAAAATATCTGAGCAACCCTGGACCGCTGGTGTCAGCATAGGCCTGGAAATCATGAAGAGAGCTGTACTGAAATGGGGCGCAGCATTGGCGCTCGGCGCTTTCGCGCAGGTGATGAGTACCGTCGCGCTGGCAGACGATGCGACACAGCAACTGGTGCGGCGCGGCGAGTATCTTGCGCGGGTCGGCGATTGTATTGCGTGTCACACGGCAAGCAGCGGCAAGCCGTTTGCGGGCGGTTTGCCAATCCAGTCGCCGGTCGGCACGATCTATTCGACCAACATCACGCCCGACACGGCGACCGGTATCGGCAGCTATACCTACGAAGACTTTGAGCGTGCCGTGCGCCAGGGTATTTCGAAGCAAGGCTACTCGCTGTATCCCGCGATGCCGTATCCCTCCTATGCGCACGTCCATGACGACGACATGCACGCGCTATACGCGTACTTCATGCATGGCGTCGCGCCAGTTTCCCAGCCGGACCGCGCCGAAGGAATCGCATGGCCGCTGTCGATGCGCTGGCCCCTAACCTTCTGGCGCTGGGCTTTTGCGCCGAAGGTCGAGGCGAGCAGCCCGCCGCCGGGCACCGACCCCGAGATTGCGCGCGGCGCATATCTGGTGGAAGGTCTGGCGCACTGCAGCGCGTGCCACACACCACGCGGTGTAGGCATGCAGGAACTCGCACTCACGGCTCAACAGGGCTCTGCGTTTTTGTCGGGCGGCGGCCAGCTCGATAACTGGATCGCCACTAACCTCCGCAGTGACCCGGCGACTGGCCTCGGACTCTGGAGCGAGGCCGATCTGGAGACGTTCCTGAAATCTGGTGCGACCGACCACACCGCTGCGTTCGGCGGCATGACCGACGTTGTCCAGCACAGCACGCAATACATGACAGACGCCGACCGGACCGCGATCGCAAAGTACCTCAAGTCGTTGCCAGGAGCGAAGGGCGAAGTCGCCCCATCGTATGACGCGGCGGTCACCACCGCGTTGCATTCGGGCGATGTGACGCGACCAGGTGCCGAGACGTACCTCAACAGCTGTGCCGCATGCCACCGGTCCGACGGAAAGGGCTATGCGTCGGTATTCCCGGCGCTTGCGCTTAATCCTGTGGTAACGGGCAGCGATCCGACGTCGCTGATCCACATCGTCCTCGCCGGTAGCAGCACGCCGACCACGCAGGCGGCACCCGCCCAGTTCACAATGCCGCCGTATGGTTGGCGGTTGTCGGATACCGAGGTGGCGAACGTGTTGACGCTATTGCGTTCTAGCTGGGGGAATCACGCTCCGCAAGTCACTGCGGCACAGGTCGCCAAGGTGCGCGCCGCAATCCCGGTCGCAAGCCTCGGCGCCGCGCCGAACCCTAACGCGCGCTAAGGGGAAACCGGATCCAGGACCCATGTTGCGGCGGCGGCGTGGGTCCCGGTCTGCGTATCGTATCGGCGGTATCGGCGAGCCTGGTAACCACCTTATCAGTTCGGTTACCTAACTAATATCCGGGCGCGAACGCCATCATCCGCGCTAACGGATGCCCTGCGCAAAAGCGAGTCCGTCACGACGCCGGTGAGCGTGGACAGGACGCAACCAGCCGCTTGCAATTACAGGAAGACACAGTTTCTCAATGAGCCCTACCGGTGGTGGATCCTGGGCCGTTATCTACATATATTCTGCCAGTGCGCACTCGGCCGGGTGTGCCTGGCGCTTTCTCCGCACCGTTATACAAAAATGAGAGTCACGCGAATATATGAAGCTATCTTTCACCCAGAAGCTCTGGCTGCCGCTCATCCTGAGCCTGCTATGTCTCGCCGGAATATCGATCTATGACGCTTACCAGACTCGAGAAGTGCGTCTGGACGAGCGCAAGGCCGACCTGATACACGCGGCGGAGATCGCGTTGAGTGTCATCAAAACCTACGGGGATCAAGCGGCCGCCGGTACTCTGCCCGTGGCGGAGGCCCAAAAAGAGGCTCTGGATCGCATCCGGGACATGCGCTACGGCGAAAGCGGTTATTTCACGATCCTCAATTCGCAGCCGACGATCCTGATGCACCCGACGCACCCGGAGTTGAACGGTAAGGACGTCAGCGACTACCAGGATTCGAACGGGGTTCGCTTCTACAAAGACACCGTCGATCTCATCAAGCGTGGCGGCCAAGGCTTCGTCCCGTATTCGTTTCCGAAGCCGGGTGCCACTGAAAGCTCTCCCAAAATCGGCTATAGCGTGGCCTATCAGCCGTGGGACTGGATTCTCCAGACGGGGGTCTACGTCGACGACCTCGATGCGGCCTTCCACGCGACGCTGTACCGGAGCCTCGGGATCCTGGCGGTGCTGGCCGGCGCGCTGTCGGCCATG
>JBEKNG010000364.1:0-6118 GCA_049523075.1 Paraburkholderia sp. | reverse complement strand
ATGCTGCGTCGAATCCAGGTGCCGCAGGCCTTCCGCCTGACCTTGCCGTCGCTGGTCAACGAGATGGTGTTGCTGATCAAGGCGTCGTCGCTGATTTCGGTAGTCGGCGTCGCCGAGCTCACGCGCACCGCGCAGAACATTGCCGCCAGCACCTATCGCCCGCTTGAGGCCTATCTCGCCGCGGGGCTGATCTATTTCGTCATCTGTGGGACGCTCGCGCTGGTCGCGCATGGCGCCGAATACCGCCTGCAGCAAGCCTGAGAGCCGCGTGAGACCTGAACGATGCAGCAATTCGACCCTACCGTCATTACCCACAATCTGCAGCCGATTGCGGCAGGCCTCGCGACGACCATCGGCACATGGGCCGCGGGCGTCGTCATCGGCATCCTGATCGGCTTTCTGATTGCGGTGCTGCAGCTCTTCTGCGGACGCTGGGTGCGCGGGCTCCTGCGCTTTTATATCGAACTCTTCCGCGGCACGCCGTTTCTTGTGCAGCTCTTTCTGCTCTACTACGGCGGCCCTTCTATCGGCCTCACGCTCGAACCGATGACTGCCGGAGTCCTCGGCCTCGGCCTGTACGGCAGCGCGTATTTTGCAGAGGCGTTCCGCTCTGGATTCCAGTCGGTGCCGCCTGGTCACCTCGAAGCGGCGTCGTGCCTCGGCCTGTCGCCCTGGCAAGCAGTACTGCGCATCCAGGTACCGCAGATGCTGGTCCTGATCATCCCCGCGCTCACCAATCTGATCATCGTGCTCAGCAAGGAAACCGCCGTGCTGTCTATCGTTACCGTGCCCGAGTTGACCTTCGTCCTGACCGGCATCGGTTCGGCCACCTTCGCATTCGTCGAAACGCTGCTGGCGCTATGCGTGTGTTATCTCGCACTCGTCGAACTCACCTCGCGTGCCGGCATGTGGGCAGAAGCCCGCATTGCGCGGTTCATGGCATGAACGAACCCCGGATCTATCGATGAATGCCCTTGCCGACATGCCAACCTCTGAGCCCACCACCGCCGCAGCACAAGCCAACAGCGCGCCGCTGATCGAAGTGCGCGACCTGCGCAAACGCTTCGGTGAAGTCGAAGTGCTGCGCGGTGTCGATCTGGAGATCGCCAGGTCCGAAGTGATCTGCATCATCGGCCCGTCGGGGTCTGGCAAGAGCACCCTGCTACGTTGTCTCGCTGCGCTCGAAACCTACGATCAGGGCGACGTGCGTATCGAAGGCGAGTTGCTCGGCTACATCGAGCGCAACGGCAAACGCACGCGGGCCTCGCAAGGCGAGATCAACCGCGTGCGGCGCAACGTCGGCATGGTATTCCAGCAGTTCAATCTGTGGCCTCATATGACAGCGCTGGGCAATGTGATGGAGGCGCTTTTGCGCGTGCGCCATCTGTCACGCGACGACGCGCGGCGCCGCGCCAATGCGATGCTGGAGACCGTGGGACTCGCACACAAGGCGGATGCGTATCCGGCCAGGCTATCCGGTGGCCAGCAGCAACGGGTGGCGATTGCGCGGGCACTTGCCATGGAACCGCACATCATGCTGTTCGACGAGCCCACCTCGGCGCTCGATCCGGAACTGGTCGGCGAAGTGCTGCAGGTGATGAAGCAACTCGCCCGCGACGGCATGACCATGGCGGTCGTCACACATGAAATGGGCTTTGCCGCGCAGGTCGCGGATAAGGTGGTCTTTATCGATCAAGGCCGCATTGCCGTCGCGGGCAAGCCGCGTGAAGTCTTTCACGATGCCGGGCAGCCGCGCCTGCGCCAGTTCCTGCAGAATTACTTCGACCGTAACGCCTTCTGGACGCAAGGCGCCGATGAGGCGGGTGCGCAATGAACGCTCAGGCTCCCCGCGAGACGGAGGTCCCCGACCCTCCCGCCGCACGCTACGAACAGGTCAAGAGTCACATCCGCCGCACCATCGACTCGGGTGCGCGCCAGCCCGGCGACCGGATCCCTTCGGAACTGGACCTCGTTGCGGCGCTAGGCGTGTCGCGCATGACCGTCAACCGCGCATTGCGCGAACTCGCCGAGGAAGGCCTCGTCACGCGCGTCTCAGGCGTTGGGACCTTCGTCGCCGAAGCAAAGCCGCAATCGACGCTGCTGATGATCGCCCACATCGGCGACGAGATTCGCTCGCGCGGCCATGAATACAGCTACGAAACGCTGCTCAAGCAACGGGAGACCGCGCCGGTTCTGGTATCGAACGCGTTGGGCCTGGCGCCGGGCACCTCGGTGTTCCACGTGATCTGCGTTCACCGCGAAAACGGCCTGCCGGTGCAACTCGAAGACCGTTACGTCAATCCGGCCACGGCACCGGAGTTTCTGCAGCAGGACTTCGCGGCGATCCGGCCGTCCGAATATCTCTACAACGTCGTGCCGGTGCACGACGTCGAACACGTCGTCGACGCGGGCCTGCCGACCCCTGACGAAGCCGCGTTACTCGAAATCCGTGTAGAAGAGCCGTGCCTGACGCTGCTGCGGCGCACATGGACGAGCGGCGTGGCGGTGACGTTTGCCCGCTTCGTGCATCCGGGTTCGCGTTATCGGCTGGGTTGCCGGTTCGGGCCAGCCGTCTCGCAGCGACAGGGTTGAACAGAACCGCCTAAGCGGCTCCCGTATCAGACGTTGCCCGCCAGATGGAAGCGTGACGCCGGATGCCACAGTTGCACCGACGTCGCCACCGATTCGCCGACCCACGTGCGGCGCCACAACAGCAGGCACGGCTCGCCGATCTCCATTGCCAGATGCCGGCGCACATGCGCGTCCGGCTTTTGCGCGTAGATGCGAAACTCGGCACGCTGGATCGGCGCAAGCCGCACCATGTAGTGATTCGGCGTCTCGAGCGTGAAGTCCTGTTGCAGATACTCGGGAAACACCTTGGGATTGACGTAGCGGTTTTCGTACTGGATCGGCTCGCCCTCCTCGCTATGCACGATGCGCGAATGAAACGCCGGTCCCGCGGACAAGCCGAGCGCATGGAGCGCCTGGGCATCGTCGCTCGGTTCGAGCGCCAGCACCTGGGCCGTATGCCGATGACCGCGCGCCGCGATCTCGTCGGCGATGTTGCGAATCTCGAGGACGGTCGATTCATAGCGCTGCAGCGCCACGAAAGTGCCCGAGCCCTGCACGCGGGTCAGCACCCGCTCGGCAGTCAGTTCGCGCAGCGCGCGCGAGACCGTCATGCGCGCCACGCCGAATTCCTTGACCAGTTCGGTCTCCGACGGAATCACACCGCCCGGTTTCCAGTCCCCTTCCGCGATCCGCTTCACGACATAGCGCTTGATCTGCTCGTAGGCCGGCATCGCTTTTGTGGGCGTCTCACTGGCACTGCCCGTGCGCGATGCAGGGCTGCTTTCCAGTGGCGCATTGTTATTCATATTCACGTCGACCTCGTGGGTGGTACGCCATATCCGGGCACCCCGGCGGATGGGCCGGGCGCCCCGGCTCGTGGAACGCGGCGGCGCCGCATCGGCAATCATACGGAACGCGACGGCCATGTCCTCCGCGAGCGGCCGGTCATCGCAATACTCCAGCTAGCCGAGCGACTCATTCACCCGCCTCATTTGACTAGACAAGTTTGCATGAGTAAAAAAATCGTCGCAAGTGGAAATGTTAGATTTCGCGGCAATCATCGGGTAAGCCCTATGAATAAAGGAAATTAGCCTCGTTCCACGCACGAAATAGGAGTGGAAGAGATTTCATAGGCACGCCGCTTCAGTGCATTTTGTCTAGACAGGGTCACCAAACAACGCTTGATGCCTCTTGCTAGTGCGAGAGCGCACAGGGGAAGTGCTGAGCGGACAGCGGCGAGTAGAAGGTGAACGGCGCTACCAGATATACGGCACGAACCGATAGCGCACGCGCGCGGCGTATTCGGCATAGCCTTGAAGGTGCGCGGCAAGCATGCGCTCCTCGCGCACGGCGCGATAGCCGATGCCAACTATCAGTAACGGCACGCACAGGAGTCCCCACCACGAACCCAGCAGCAACGGCATACCGGCGAGGAACGGCAACGCAGCCGCATACATAGGATGCCTGACGTACGCGTACGGCCCGGTGTCGCTGACCGTGTGGCCGCGTTCGGACTGGATCTTGACGACCGGCGCAGCGAAGCTGTTGGCGCGGAACACCGAGCGGCACCCGTAGATGCACAGAAATATGCCGAGCGCGCCGATGACATTCAGCCAGCCCGGCATGGACGACCACTGGAAGCGACCGGCGTCGAGCCCCATCAGGATCAACCAGCACGTCCACACGACGCCAACGCAAACCATAAAGATTTGATCCCAACGGCTCTGCTGCCGCTGGACAATGGGTTTCAGCCGTTCGGCGAGCAGGGCAGGATCGTGCCTGGCAAGCCACACGCCTAACCACAGGCCAAGCACCGCCCATTCGAGCAGAAACCACCAGCCCGCGGCCCAATGCAGCGTGCCTGCCGAGCCGAACAACAGGAGCGCCATAAAGCCAAACCAGGCCGCCACTTGAACGACGAGGTTCTTGACCATCGCATCAGGCTCCGCCGTGTTGGACCTTCATTGGCTCTTCAGTGCTGGGTCAGTATGTCTCTGTATCCGCTCGAAGAGATGCGGTATGTCAATCTCACCGACCCGCAGGCCGAAACGTTCGCCGAGGCACGCGGCGAGTTCGGCGGAATTGCCAATCACGTCTGGCCGGCAACGAAAGGCGAAGAATGTGTCCCTTCTTGAAGGCACATCCCAACAATTAGCTTACGTTGCATTCATGCACTTCGACAGCGCATCCCGGCGCGGGTTTGATTCACCTGCCACATGAGCCTTGGCCCGAAAGACAAGTGGGGCCGCCACCCTTCTGGAAAAGCTTACCGCTCACGCCCCAGCGCGGCCAAACGTAAACCAGACGCGCTACGAATTCATACTAAATAATTACTATTAAATTACCTTTAAATAACACACTGACCAATAAAGGCAAGAAGGTGTAAAAAATATGATTACATCCAAGTAATACTGTTGCGAATCGTTCTCATTTGTATTGACGCACCTATTCCGCGTGCGTACGATCTCGACATTGCCATCTGAGGCGTCGCGAACCGCAGCGGCAATCCGCGGAAAGTCCGCTATCGCCGCTCTATGCGGATAGCCGGAT
The DNA here is from genome assembly GCA_049523075.1 of Paraburkholderia sp. Taxonomy (GTDB): domain Bacteria; phylum Pseudomonadota; class Gammaproteobacteria; order Burkholderiales; family Burkholderiaceae; genus Paraburkholderia. The sequence goes on along the minus strand of JBEKNG010000364.1, from coordinate 997 downwards.
CAGTCGATACAACACAATAAGGATTTCGATGAAGTTCGCTCAGCCCAAACGACTCGCGTCAGCCGCGCGTCTATTCAGGAATGCTACACCGCGCGGTCGCACCGCACGCACGCCAGGTCTGCCCACGATTCGCAGCGTGGCGATTTACACAGCATTCGCATGGGCCTCACTGACGGCTGCCACGGCGATGGCTGACGTCACCATAACCAATCCCGACGCCACACCAAGCGACGCGCCCGAAGCCGATTTGCGCATTCAGGCACAGCCCACTGCCCAATGGACCGGCATCTGGAACCGCGGCAATCTGCTCGGCGACATCGGCGGCCTGCGTCCGTGGCTCGGCAAATACGGCGTCTCGTTCGCCCTCACCGAGACCAGCGAATACCTCTACAACGCGCGCGGCGGCCTGAACACGGGCGGCACCTATGACGGCCTGACCACGGCCACGGTTCAGGTGGATACGAAGAAGGCATTCGGCCTGCAGGGCGGCCTCTTCAACGTCAGCGCGCTGAACATCCACGGCCAGAACCTGAGCGCGGACAATCTCGGCACCCTGAATACCGCGAGCGGGATTGAAGCGCAGGATACGACCCGTCTGTGGGAACTGTGGTATCAGCAGTCCTTCCTGAACAACAAGATGGACGTCAAGGTCGGTCAGCAGAGTCTCGACCAGGAGTTCATGGTCAGCCAGAGCGCCGGCCTGTTCGTCAACACGATGTTCGGCTGGCCCGCGCTACCTTCATACGATATGCCCTCGGGTGGTCCGGCCTACCCACTCGCCGACCTCGGCGTGCGCGTGCGCGGCCAGATCACGCCGACCTTGACCGCGCTTGCAGGCGTGTTCGACGCCGACCCGCTCGGCAACAATCCGAACAACATCAGCGGCACGAATTTCAACCTGCATTCCGGCGCGCTCTATATCGGCGAACTGCAATATGCGCTGAACCAGCCGGGCGACGGCGAAATGGTCAGCGCCGGCAATACCGCCTTGCCCGGC
>JBEKNG010000363.1:0-6131 GCA_049523075.1 Paraburkholderia sp. | reverse complement strand
GCACGTTCGACGCGAATCTCAGCCAGTACCGGCGCTTCCTCGCGCGAGGCCTCCGCCTGCAGGATCGAGGTCGTGCCCATCATCCAGTTCGCGAGCTGTTCGCGATCCGTCTGTGAGACCGCCGTCGTGCCGACCTGGCGTCCTTTGCGCAGGACCGTGACGTCGTCGGCATAGGCCATGACCTCGCGGAACTTGTGCGTAATCATCAGCACGGTCAGTTCGCCGCGCGTTGTCAGATCGCGCATCAGGCCGAGTACCTCGTCCGCTTCCTGCGGCGTGAGCACCGAGGTCGGTTCGTCGAGAATCAGAAAGCGCTGGCGCAGATAGAGCTGCTTGAGAATTTCCAGCTTCTGCTTTTCCCCGGCCGCGAGTCCCGCGACCGGCGCATCGAGCGGCAGGCTGAACGGCATGCGCGTCATAAACTCGGTCAACGCGGCGCGTTCGCGCTTCCAGTCGATCCGCCACGACAGGTGCCCACGGGCCAGCAGCAGGTTTTCTTCGACGGAGAGGCCCGTTGCCAGCGTGAAATGCTGATACACCATGCCGATGCCGAGCGCCTGAGCATCGCGCGGCGAAGTGATCTTTACTTCACGTCCATCCGCCGTGATCTGGCCTTCGTCAAGCAGGCCATACCCGACGAGTCCTTTCACCAGCGTGCTCTTGCCCGCGCCGTTCTCGCCGAGCAGCGCATGGATGGTGCCGGGCGCGACATTGATCGAGACTTTGTCAAGCGCGCGAAACGAGCCGAACGATTTCGTGGCACCCAGCACTTCGACGCCCAGCGCGTGCGTGACGGCGTCGTGTGGCTGGTTGTAGGGAGCAAGAGTCGACATGATCGGTCAGCGTCCGAGGGTGGTGAGCAGCGCGTGCGAATCGGACACCGTGCCGAATACGCCGCCCTGCATCGTGATCATGTGCAGCGCCGCGTCGTGATTGGCTTTGTCGGTCGCGCCGCAGCAGTCCGCCAGCACCGTGCATTCCAAGCCGCGATCGTTGGCTTCGCGCATGGTCGTGTGGACGCAGACATCCGTGGTGATGCCGGTCAGCACCAGATTGACGATGCCACGCGTGCGCAGGATCAGTTCCAGATCCGTCGCGCAGAACGAGCCTTTGCCCGGCTTGTCAATGATGATTTCGCCGGGATACGGCGCGAGTTCGTCGATGATCTCCCAGCCCACTTCGCCACGCACGAGGATCTTGCCGCACGGACCGTCGTCGCCGATGCCCACGCCATCGGTTCCCGCACGGCGGCTGCGCCAGCGCTTGTTGGCCGGCAAATCGGACAGATCCGGCCGGTGCCCTTCACGCGTGTGAATGATCGTGAAACCCTGTTCGCGCATGAGCGCGAGCACGTTTCTGATCGGCTCGATCGGCGCGCGCGTGAGCGACAGGTCGTAGCCCATCTTGTCGACATAGCCGCCGTGGCCGCAGAAATCGGTCTGCATGTCGATGATCACCAGCGCCGTGTTGTCTGGCCGAAGATCGCCGTTGTAGGGCCACGGGTACGGCTTCGCATCAATGAATCGGTTCATGGTTCTTGGCTCTTCATTCAGGTTGGCATCGGCATCCACGTCAGCGCGTGAGGCTGAGTTCGCCCGGCGCACCCGCCAGGGTCCGGTCGGGACGGCAATTGATGATCATGATCACAAGCGTCAGCACATAAGGGGCGGCGTTGTACAGGTAATAACCACTCGTCACGCCAATGCCCTGCAGCGCTGGCCCGAGCGCGCCGGCTGCGCCGAACAGCAACGCGGCGTACAGACAACGCAACGGCTGCCAGCGCGCGAAAATCACCAGCGCGACGGCCATCAACCCCTGCCCGCTAGACAGGCCTTCGTTCCAGCTACCCGGATAGACCAGCGACAGATAGGCCCCACCCACACCCGCGAAGAAACCACCAACCGCGGTCGCGGCAATCCGGATGCGCGTGAGCGGATAACCCATCGCCCGTGCGGTTTCCGCGTGATCGCCGACGAGGCGCAGAGTCATGCCCCAACGCGTGCTGCGCAATCCCCACTGCAGCAAAAACGCCAGCACGATGCCGATCACGAACAGCGGGTTGATATGCAATGCGTTGTGCAATTGCGGCGAGACGGCCCAGCTGCCGAGGTCGATCGACGACAGCATGGGCGCTTGCGGCTGGATAAACGGCTTGCCGAGATAGAACGCGAGGCCTGTGCCGAGCAGCATCAAGGCAATGCCGAAGGCGATGTCGGAGACGCGCGGCAGCGAGCACACAAGCCCGTGGAGGCAACCGAACATCAAACCCACGATGCCGGCCGCCAGCACCCCGAGCCACGGTGAACCGGTCAGATACGAGGCAGCATAGCCGCTCATCGCGCCGGAGACGAGAATGCCTTCCAGGCCGAGATTCACGCGGCCGCCCTTCTCCGTCAGGCATTCGCCGAGACTCACGAATAGATACGGCGTGCTCACGCGAATGGCCCCCGCCAATAAGGAGAGCAAAAGGATCACAACGGGCGAGTGCATATCAGGCATGAGTCTTCTCCAGTTGAACCGGCACTTCGGTGACGGCAAGCGCCTGCAGTTTTACGCGCCACGCCACGATGCGGCCGCCGAGCGCCTCCCAGGCGAGCAGGTTGGCGAACAGCAGACCCTGCAGCACCAGCGTGGTCGCATCAGGCAGGTCCAGGCGCCGTTGCAGCAGACTGCCGCTTGCTTCGATCCCGCCAATCAGGACTGCGCACAACACGATGGCTAATGGGTTTTGCCGGGCAGCGAAGGCCACCAGAATGCCGCTGTACCCGTAGCCCGCCAGCAGCGATGCATTCGCGCTGCCCTGCACTGCGGCCACCTCGAACATCCCGGCGAGGCCCGCTGCGGCGCCGCCCATCGAACAGGCCGCGAGCGCCAGCATCCCGACCGGCAGACCCACCAGACGGGCGGCGCGATTGCTACCTCCAACCACCCGCATGGCGAACCCTTTGGTGCTGTGCCTGACAAGCACCCACGCGGCGATACACGCCAGCACGCCCCATAGCAGCCCCCAGTGCACCTCTAGCCCCGGCAGCGAGCCGATCGTCATGGCGTCGGGCACCGGCAGCGTGGAAGGCTTGTTCAGACTCGCCGGATCGCGCAGCGGCCCCTCCACCAGATGCTTGAATAACGCAATCGCGATATACGACATCAGCAGGCTGCTGATCGTCTCGTTGACCCCGCGCCATTGCCGCAACGCGCCGATCGCGCCGATCCAGATGCCGCCCGCGAGCATGCCGGCGACTGCCATCAGCGGCGTGGCGATGAGCCACGGCGTGCCCGCCGGCAAGCACTGCGGCACCACCGCGGCAGCCAGTCCGCCAAGCGCCAGCGCGCCCTCGCCACCAATCACAATCAGCCCGACCTGGGCCGGCAGCGCCACGCACAACGCCGTTAGCATCAGCGGCGACGCGCGCATCAGCGTGCTTTGCCACGCAAACGACGAACCGAACGCGCCCTGAAAGATCAGCCCGATCGCATCGAGCGCCGGCGCGCCCTGAACCAGCAGAAACAGCCAGAACAGCAACAGCGTGCCCACCAGCGCACACAGGGTGGGCAACGCCGGCAGCACACCGAGCATCACCCGGGCAGAACTCGCATTAGGACGCATGGCCGCTCCTTGAGAAATGATCGGACCGCGAGTGCATCAGATCTGGCCCACTACACCCGAGACCAGGTAGTTCATGCTCTCGAGCGTGTAGTCGGTTTGCACGTGAGTGGTGCCGTCCGCGACCACTACGCCGCCCTTGTTGTCCTTGATCGGACCTTTGAAGATCACGAACTCGCCGGACATCATTTTTGCTTTCACGCTATCCGCGTTCTGGCGCGCGTCGGGCGTCACCTTCGCGCCATAGGCCGACATCTTCACGAAGCCTTCCTTCAGGCCGCCGCGCAGCACATTCGGTTGCGGCTTACCGGTTTGCGCACCCGCCACCAGTTCCTTGTACGGCGTGGCCCAGTCCCATTCCGCGCCGGTCAGATAGCCTTTCGGCGCGAGCGCGGCCTGGCTCGCGTGGTAACCGCAACTCATCGCGCCGCGCTTCTCGGTGGTTTCGATCACGACCTTGGGTCCGTCGACGTGGCAGGTCAGCACATCGCAGCCCTGATCGACCAGGCTATTAGTCGATTCCGCTTCCTTGACCGGCATCGACCAGTCGCCCGTGAAAATCACATGCGTGGTGATCGAAGGATCGACCGACTGCGCGCCGAGCGTGAACGCGTTGATGTTGCGCAGCACCTGCGGGATCGGTTTGGCGGCGACGAAGCCGAGCTTCTTGCTCTTGCTCATGTGCCCAGCCACCACGCCGTTCAGATATTGGCATTCGTCGATATAGCCAAAGTAGCTGGTGATGTTCGACGGATTGCCCTGCTTCCAGAGGCCGCCGCAGTGCGCGAAGCGCACGTTCGGATATTTGGCGGCCATCTTCAGGACATGAGGATCGAAGTAGCCGAACGAGGTGGCGAAGATCAGGGTTGCGCCGTCCTGCTCGATCATCGCTTCCATCGACTTCTGCACCGCAATGGTCTCCGGCACGTTCTCTTCCTCGACCACCTTGACGTTAGGCAACGCCTTGATCACGTTGGCGGCGGTGGCCTGAGCCTGGTTATAGCCATAATCGCCGCGCGCGCCGACGTAGATCACCCCGACGGTCAGTTTGCTGGCGGCGAATACCGATTCGAACGGCAGCGCCGCACCGAGCGTCAGCAGGCTGGCATTCTTCAAAAAGTGGCGACGATTGTTCATGGCGTATCCGGTCTCGTGTGGTTGACGTTAGGAAGAAACAGCAGCGGAATTGGGTGCAGCAAGGCTCGCGAGGTACGCGAGCCAGCCGCCAAAGTGCGTGATGTCGAGTGCGCCTGAGCTCGCCGTGACGGCTGCGGGTTCGCAGATAAAGCCCTTGACGCTGAGGCCATTGGCGAGGCGCACCGTGCCGATGCCAAGCGGCGCCGGCACTTGGGCGACGAGCGCTCCGAACAGGCGCAACGGTACTTGCCATAGCTCGACGGCGATCGGCTGGGTGGGCGTTGTGGCGTCGTTCATATGATCTGGCATCCTAACCAGCGCAGGCTTGGCCGGCGTCGTGCCGGCGAGTGCGAACAGCCGATAGTCGGGCGTAGTCTGAGTGGCTTCGATAAAGCGCGCTCCGGCTTCAAGCAGTTGCCCATTCAACGGCTGGCCGCGCAGATGCGCGCCAACCACGGCGAGCGTGACCGACGGCTCGTCGGTCGGCAGCGGGCGCTGTTGCAGCTCCGGCGCGTGCACGTCATCGAAGAAAAGCGCCTGGATCTGTGCGCCCAGCACGGCTAGCCGATGGTCCGCGCCCGCTGGCGCGATCAGCGTGACCCCCGCCGGCAGGCCGTCGCCGCGCCGTACGCCCGGCACCGCCAGCGCACACAGATCGAGCAGGTTGACGAAGTTCGTGTAGTAGCCGAGCTGGCTGTTGAGCTCGACCGGGTTGGCCTTGACGGCCGCGATGGTCGGATGCGTCGGCGTGGTGGGCACAATCAGCACGTCGATATCGTCGAACACCGCCTCGGCCTCGCGTGCCAACTCAGCGAGCCGGTATTGCGCAGCGAAAGCGTCGACCGCGCTAAATTGATCGGCCTTCTCGATCACACCGCCTACTACCGGGTCGATCGCGTCGCGATGCGTGTCGAATAATTCGCCCACCGCGGCGCGGCGTTCGGCGACCCACGGGCCGTCGTAGAGCAGCGCCGAGACCTGGGTGAACGGTGTGAGGTCAATCGGCGCCGGTTTGGACGCAAGATGTTCGCGCAGAGTGACGAGCGTCGTGTGGAAAGCATCGGCGGCGAGTGCGTCCCCGTAAAACTCGGCGTGGGCCGGCACGCCGATACGCAACGGCCCCGCGCTCAAGCCAAGCGGCGGGACACGGCGCGAAAAGGCATCCAGCGGGTCGAAGGCGGCCAACTGGCTCAGCACGGCCCAGGCGTCGGCGACGTCGTGCGCGAAGATCGACACGCAATCGAGGCTCAGGCAAGCGGGCACCACGCCACGCTTGCTAACCAGCCCGACTGAGGACTTCAGACCGACGAGCTCATTGAAGCCCGCCGGAACGCGGCCTGAACCGGCAGTGTCCGTGCCCAGCGAAAACGCTACGCAGCCCGCCGCAACG
>JBEKNG010000362.1:0-6146 GCA_049523075.1 Paraburkholderia sp. | reverse complement strand
GATTCGATCTTCAGACGCGCGCCGCCACAGGTTTCGCACGGCGTATAGCTGCGGTACTTCGACAGCAGCACGCGAATGTGCATCTTGTACGCTTTCGATTCGAGATATTCGAAGAAGCGCTTCACGCCGTACCAGTGGCTCTGCCACTTGCCGTTCCAGTCGGGCGAGCCGTTGATGACCCAGTCGCGCTGCGCCTGCGTCAGTTCCGACCAGGCCGTGTCGCGCGGAATGCCGGCCTTCGCCGCATAGCGCATCAGGTCGTCCTGGCACTCTTTCCACGCGGGCGTCTGCATGGGCTTGATGGCGCCGCCGCGCAGGGTCTTGCGCGAGTCCGGAATCACGAGCCCAAGGTCGACCCCAATGACTCGTCCAAAGCCGCGGCAAACCTCACACGCGCCATAGGCGGAATTGAACGAGAACAGCGCGGGCTGCGGATCGGCGTAGCGCAGGTCGCTGTCCGGATTGTGCAGGCCGGTGGAGAAGCGCCAGATCTGCGGCTCGGCGGAGTCTTCCGGCGCTTGCGGCAGCACGTAGACATTGACGCGGCCGCCGCCGCGCTTCAAGGACGCTTCAATGGCTTCGACCGCGCGCCCCTTGTCGACCGCGCTCAGGCGAAAGCGGTCGGCCACCACGTCGAGCAGCTTGCGCGGACCCGTAGGCGACTGAACCTCGCGCTGTGCCTGCACGCGCGTATAACCGCTTGCGGACAGCCACTGCGCGACCTCTTCTTCGGTCGCGGATTCGGGCAGTTCAACCGGGAACGTGACCACGAGGCGCGGATCGTCCTGCACGGTGCGCGCCACCAGATCAGCGTAGATCGTCTCCGGCGAGTCGTGCCGCACGGCCTGCGCCGTCTTGCGGTCGAACAGTTCGGCCGCACGCGCGTAGAGCAGCTTCAGATGATCGTTGAGTTCGGTCATCGTACCGACCGTGGAGCGCGAACTGCGCACCGGATTGGTCTGGTCGATCGCGATGGCGGGCGGCACGCCGTCGACGCGGTCCACCTGCGGGCGGTCCATCCGGTCGAGGAACTGCCGCGCGTACGCGCTGAAGGTTTCCACGTAGCGCCGCTGGCCTTCTGCGTACAGCGTGTCGAACACCAGACTGGATTTGCCGGACCCCGACGGACCGGTCACGACCGTCATCTCGCCTGTTTGCAAGTCGAGATCGAGGTTCTTGAGGTTGTGCTGACGCGCTCCGCGAATGCGGATTTTTCCTGTAGATGACAATTTGTCCGACCGTCTGAATGAGTTGGCTACATCTTACGGCCGCCTGGCGACCGCAGAGGTTTACCGCGCCCGACCATACGGATCAATCGCCGCTGGGCGGATTTGAAGGGAACACTATACTGTATATTCATACAGCTTTCCATCAACGGCGTGAACGCGGAATGTTGGAGAGGCGCAAGCGGCACGCCTGCCTGCGCGGCCGGAATTGGACGGCGCGGCTTTGCTCTTCGCTTTTGTGTTTTTCGGCTTGCGGAGGGAGGCGGACCCGCGGGTTCCGCCATGCAGACAGGCGCCGCAGCAGGGGGCCTGTGCCCCCGCCACCGCCTCAGGAATACAGCGTAAGGCACCGATAGTTTCGGAAAGCCCTTTCAAGACAATGACTTGCTACGATCCGCGCGATATATACGGCGCTCAAAGCGGATCATCGGGATCCGCGCCGTCCTCTTCCGCCAGCTGGCCGCCCACCACCGCACGCTTGCGCCGCACGTTGTACGCCGTCAATAGCCCATGCGCCACCATATCGAGCGCCGGCTTCACGAGTCCGTTCTTGTCGGTCCACACCTTCGGCGTGAGCGCGCCGCTTAACGCCACGCTATCCGCATCGCTCAACGCCAGCAAGCCGGTCTGCACGTCATCGTCGAAGGCGATCACATTGACGAACAGCGTTTCGCTGTCGCCGGCGGTCGCCCGCACCTTGCATGTCACAAAACGCTTGCCGTTCTGGCCCGTGCGGATCTGGGCCTCGCCGTAGAGCCGCCCACCTACCAGTCCATCGATCATTTCATCCACTCCGTTTCGTTCGGCACGCGAGGCGTCAGCGCCTCGCGAAAGCCGTATGATCCCACGAGCGGACGTCGGACCTGCTTTAAAACGCGCTCTTCACGACGCCGCCATCGGCACGCAGCGCAGCCCCGGTCGTCGCCGAAGCCAACGGGCTCGCCACATACGCCACCAGCGAAGCAATTTCCTCGGTCGACTCGAAGCGCTTGATGAGCGACGTCGGCCGCACATGCTGGAAGAATTCCTTCTCGACCTGTTCGACGGATTTGCCGTCGGCCTTCGCCAGACTCTCGACGAAGTCGCCCACGCCACGCGATTTGGTCGGGCCGGGCAGCACGCTATTGACGGTGATCCCGGTGCCGGCGACGGACTCGGCAATGCCGCGCGCCACCGCAATTTGTGCCGTCTTCGTCACGCCGTAGTGAACCATTTCCGAGGGAATCTGCAGGCCGCTTTCGCTCGAAATGAAAATGATGCGCCCCCAGTTGGCACGCTTCATGGAAGGCAGAAAGAGACGCGCAAGACGTGCGCCGCTCAGCACGTTCACATCGAAAAAACGCATCCAGTCTTCGTCCGGAATCTCTTCGAACGGCTTCGGCTCGAAAATGCCCAGATTGTTGACGAGAATCTCGACATCCGGATAGCGACGCGCCAGTTCGTTAGCGACTTCGGCCTTGCTCAGATCGCCCGCGAATCCCAGTACGTCTGCACCGGTCGTCGATTTGACTTGCGCGACCGCTTCATCCACGGCCTTTTGCGAACGGCCGTTGACGATCACGCGTGCACCTTCCTGCGCCAAGGTCGTCGCAATGGCAAGGCCAATGCCCGCGGTGCTACCGCTCACCAGCGCCAGCTTGTCTTTCAGTTGCAGATCCATGTTCTTTCCTCTGTATCAGTTAGCCGCAGTTGACAGCAGGTAAGCCGCAGCTCATCACGGATGACCCGCGCGCGCCGCCGGTCGCCAGCGTGCGCTCAAAGCGTGACGGGATCAGTTCCACGTCAAATTTACAGCAGGCCGCCACCGTTGACGTCGACAACCGCACCGGTCATGAAACCGTTGGTCATCACCAACCAGTAGGCCTGCGCCAGATCGCCGGTCTGGCCGACGCGTCCCACCGGCAAGCCACTGCCCACCTTGGCGGCCATCGCCTTGCGCTCCGCTTCCGGCATCTCGCCCCACATGCCGGTCTCGACCATGCCCGGGCTCACCACGTTCACGCGCACCGGCGCCAGTTCCTTGGCGAGTATCTTGCCCATGCTCTCGATGGCAGCATTCATGGTCGCCTTCACGAGGGTGCCCGGCATGGCCTTACGCGCGAGCAGCCCTGAGGTCAGCGTGATCGAACCAGTCTTCGCAATGTAGCGCGCGGCCTGCTTGGCTGCGCGCAGTTGGCCGAAAACCTTGACGTCGAAGGCGTCTTTGGCAGCGTTGATGTCCAGGTCCCCTAACTTGAAGGAGTCGATCACCGGACCGGAGGTCACCACCAGATGATCGAGCGCACCCAGCTTGCTGAAAAAGCGCTCCACTGCAGCTTCGTCGGTGATATCCAGCGTCGCCGTTTCGATCTGCTTCGACAAGTCGGCGGGCGCGGCACGCCGGCCGAGCGCAATCACCCGCGCACCTTCCGCCGCCGCTCGTTCCGCCACTGCGCGGCCGAGCCCGGACAACCCACCGATTACCACCACCGTTTCGTGTCTCATGCTGGTCTCCTCCTTGGGAGATTGACGATGATGGGATTCTGATTCGATGCCGCCCTTTTGAGAATTGGCGTAGCATTTGAATAACTTTCAAATCCACACAGACAATGGCAACCGATCGACTCGGCGACATAACGTTATTCGTGGAGGCCGCGGCGCTTGGCAGCCTGTCCGCGGCCGGCCGCAAGCTGGGCCTCTCGCCGGCCGCCGCGAGCGCGCGGCTCCTCAAGCTCGAGGCCTCGTTGCATGCGCGTTTGTTCGAGCGGACCACACGCCAGTTGCGCGTCACCGACGAGGGGCGGCTTTACCTGCAGCACTGTCGCATCGCGCTGCAGGCCATCGAAGATGCCGAAGCCGCGCTGCAAGAGGGACAAAACCGGGTGCGCGGCAAGTTGCGCATCTCAGCCACCTCGGACTTTGGCCGCAACCTGCTATACCGCTGGCTCGACGAATTCAGCAGGCTGCACCCGGAAGTGAGCTACGCGCTGACGTTGTCCGACTCGGTGTCGAACCTGCTGCAGGAGGACATCGATCTGGCGATCCGTTTCGGCCGTCCGCTCGACAGCACCCTCGTCGTCCGCTCTCTTGCGCCTAACCGGCGTGTGCTGTGTGCCGCGCCGGACTATCTGGCGAGGTATGGCGAACCGAAGACGCCAGCGGATCTCGCGCAGCATCGCTTCATCCTGCTCGTGACGGCGTCCGGAATGCAGAACGAATTCCGCTTTGCACAGGACGCCGAGCACGTAATTTACAGCGTGCCTACCGAACACGTCTGGGAGACCAACGACGGCGCGCTGGCGCGGGCGTGGGCGCTCGCCGGCCACGGCATTGCGCACAAGTCCATCTGGGATATCGCCGCGGACGTGCGCGCCGGCACGCTAAAAATTCTGCTGCCCGACTGGAGCACCAGCGAGGCCGGCGTACACGCACTCTTTCACGGCAATCGCTATATGGCGCCACGGGTGCGTGCACTACTGGATTTTCTGGTCGAGCGTTTTGCGCAGGCAAGCGAGGAATTGCTCGGCGATCTTGCCTATCTGCCGGAGCGGCTGCAGCACGATCTGACGCGCGCGCGTTAGCGGCGCGCATCGAAACCACCACGACCAGCGCCAATCCGTACAGCCTGCCGCAACGGACCGCCGCGCTTAACGCGCGGCGCTTGCGCCCGCCGCCGCTTCGAAAATATCCCGCAGCCATTGCGCAAACACCCTCACGCGAGACGAGAGCTGGCGGCTCTGCGGATACAGCACCGAAACCGGCATCGGCGGTGGCGGGAAGTTCCGCAGAATCACCTTCAGTCGCCCCGTCTTCAGATGCTCTGTGACGCCGTAGCGCGGCACCTGCACCATCCCCAGTCCTGCTACCGCCGCGCCGGTATAGAGATCCGTCCCCGACACGGACACGACAGCATCGAGATTCATCGTGCTCACCCGCCCGTCGACCGAGAATTCGAGCGGCAGGGCCTTGCCCGTCGCACTCGACAAGTAATTCACCGCACGATGCGCCGACAACGCCGCGAGATCAGCCGGCTCGCCGTACCGCGCAAGATACGCGGGGCTCGCGACGGTCACCTGTTCGAGCTCCGCGACGCGCCGTCCCACCATCGACGAATCCTGCAAGCTCCCCGCCCGCAGCACGCAATCGACGCCCTCGCGCACCAGATCGACCAGCCGGTCATCCTCGCCGAGCTGCAGCTCGATCTGTGGAAACTGCGCGAGAAACGCCGGCAGCGCCGGCACGACGAAATGACGGGCGAGCGTCCCCTGCAAATTGGCCCTTAGCAAGCCCTTGGGCGCCGCATTGCTGAAGGAGGCTTCCGCCTCCTCCAGATCGGCAATCAGGCGCACGCAACGGCGATAGTAAGCCTTGCCATCATGCGTCAGCCGCACCGTGCGGGTGGTGCGCTCGAGCAGCCGCGTGCCGAGCCGCTGCTCCATACGCTTCAACAGATTGGTGACGGTCGCGCGCGGGATCTGCAGATCATCCGATGCCTGGGTAAAGCTCTGACGCTCGGCGATGCGCACAAAGACCCGCATTTCCTCGAAGCGATCCATTCTGCGTGGCTCCCAGCCATTATTAAAGTGAATGGAACGATGATACCAAGTTACGACCGATTATCTTTAAAACGGAATGATCCATGATTTATCCCACGAACCCGCCTCGCTGAATCAAGAGACTGACTTGCGATCCAGGGCCACCTGAACCACTACCCGAATCACTTCCCCTGAGGAAACGAATCATGAATAGCGCAAACCACACCAAGGTCGCCATCGTCACCGGCGCCTCGCGCGGCATTGGAGCAGCAGTTGCCCGGCGTCTCGCCAGCGACGGCTTCGCCGTGGTCGTCAACTACGCCTCCAGTTCCAGGGAAGCCGACGCTCTGGTTGCTGAACTGCAGGCAGCCGGCGGCCAGGCGATTGCGGTGAAGGCCGACGTCTC
>JBEKNG010000361.1:0-6146 GCA_049523075.1 Paraburkholderia sp. | reverse complement strand
GCCGAAGCCACGGCCGCTCGAGTCAGACCGGGACTGGTAATGAGATGGACACCTATGCAGACGATCTCGCCGCCCTGATCGACTCGCTCGATCTGAATGACGCGATGCTCGTGGGCCACTCCACCGGCGGCGGCGAAATCTCGCATTATGTAGGCCGTCATGGCACCAGGCGCGTGTCGAAGATGGTCTTGATCTCTGCAGTGCCGCCTCTCATGGTGAAGTCCGACGCCAACCCAGGGGGCGTGCCGCTCGAAGTCTTCGATGGCATTCGCGACGGTACGATGAACAATCGCTCGCAGTTCTTCAAGGATCTTGCGCTCCCGTTCTATGGCTATAACCGGTCCAATGCCAAGGTCGTGCAGGGCGTAATCGACGAGTTCTGGCGCCAGGGGATGGCGGGGTCCGTGCTCGGCCTCTACGAGTGCATCAAGCAGTTCTCGGAGGTCGATTACACCGCCGACCTCAAGAAGATCGACGTGCCCACGCTAATTCTGCAGGGCGACGACGATCAGATCGTGCCGCTGGACGGTTCGGGACGCAAGTCAGTCGAGATCGTCAAGAATGCGACGCTCAAGGTGTACCCCGGCGCACCGCACGGCATGTGTACGACCAAGTCGGATCAGGTCAACGCCGATCTTCTCGCGTTCATCCAGTCGTAACGCATAGCGCATTGGCAGGGCGAGCTCGCGGTGCCTGGACCGCGAGCCGTTAGCTTTCGCAGATCAGCCTCCCACGTGCATTCAGAAAATTTCATCGCGTTTTTATAGCATTTTGCAACGCAGCAATTATGCTTAGGAGCAGCCGTACTGCAGTCGCGCACGCGACGCAGAGAAGGCAACAGCGGGTAACAACAGGCAGCGAGCAGTGCGGCGCCCCGTGACCACGAATAGGGAGGCTGTATGGTTTGGCCTCGACGCCACGGGTGGGTTGATCTACCTGATCGGCCTGTATTGCATGGTCGCGCTGACGTTGAATGCCGTCGATGTTCCCGTACCGGATGACACGCCGGCTTAAGGCGACGCTCACGCTGCCTTAGCCGTGCCCTGGTGCTTTTCTCTAACAGGCTCTAACAGGAAGAACGATGATGAAAAAATCAAAGCTTGCGATGACCCTCCTGCTCAGCTCGACGCTCAGCGTAGCGTGCCTGCAGGCGCGTGCTCAGGTGGCGGGTTCCCAGCCGATCGGCATCAGCGTGTCGGAGTCGGAGTTGATCGTGCGCGGCTGGAGCGTGAAGAAGGCAATTCTTGGCAAGCCGGTGGTCAATGACAAGGGCGAGCAGATCGGTGTCGTGCACGACATCATCATTGCGCCAGACAAGTCCGCTTCGTTTGCGATCATCGCGGCGCATCAGTTTGCCGGTGTTTCGCAGCATGACGTCGCGGTGCCAATCGATCAACTTGACTTCGTGAAGGGCAAGCTGACGCTGCCCGGCGGCACACGTGAGGCGATCAAGGCGATGCCGGCATTCCAGTACACGCGTGTGGCGGCGGTGCCGGTGGCGCGGTCTGAGTTTTCGGATCATCACTGAGGCGACTGTGGTAACTGTGCTCACTTGGGCCACTTAGGCCAGCAAGGCAAGTTAGGCCGCTGTGCCTGACGTGCCTCGCGCAGCGTCGCAGGGCGCCAGCCTGGGTCCACCTGGACCCGCGGCATTGCTCGCCCGTCCGCGCTCTCCCGTTACTTCACGGTGCCCACGGGTTTGCCAGCGTCCGCTTGCGTCTGCGTCTCCCACCCGCCCCCGAGCGCGAGGAACAGATTCGCCTGATCGACCGCCACCTGTCCTTCCGCTGCCGCGACTTGCGAGCGGACCGAAGTCAGCGTGCGCGTTGCATCCAGATCCGAAATAAACGACTCCCTGCCACCGACATACAGCCGGTGCGTTTCGCTAGCCGACTGCGTAGCCGACTTGAGCGCCGCACGCAATGCATCAGCACGGGTGTAGTCGGCCACATAGGTTGCGAGATTCGTCTCCGTTTCGCGCAGCGCGTTGAGCACGACACCGTCGAAGTGCGCGAGCGCCGCCGTGCTCGCATCCTGCGCCTCGCGTACGCGACCGCGTGCACCGTTGGTCGGGAAGGTCCAATTGATCAGTGGTCCGAATCTCCAGTAATTGGTTTGCGCGTCAAAGAGATCTGCGGCAAGACCGATCGTCCCGGTCCCGGCTCCGAAACTCACGGTAGGATACAGCGCGCCGGTGGCTACGCCGATGCGCGCCGTCGAAGCCGCGAGTTGGCGCTCGGCCTCGCGCACATCGGGGCGGCGCTTGAGCAAAGCGGCTCCGTCACCGACCGGTAACGCCTGCTTGATCTGCGGCACCTTGTTGCATGCGAGCACAGCGGGCGGCAGATCGGATGGCGCACGCGCGAGCAGCGTCGCAAGCTGATACTGGGCGATTTTGCGGCGTGCCGTGTAGCGCGGAATGTCGGCCGTCAGCGACTCGACCTGAGTCTGTCCGCTCGTCACATCCGGCTGATTGCCGCGGCCGGCATCGCGCAGACGTCGCGAAACGTCCACGCGCTCCTTCTGCAGCGCCAGTGACTGCTGCGCGATGGCAAGTTCTTCCGCCGCCGAGCAGTTCTCGATGTAGGCGCGTACAACGTCGGCCACCACGGTGATTCGCGCGAGATCGGCGGCTGCCCGGGTCGCTTCGCTGTCGGCGTTCGCTGCTTCCACGCCGCGGCGCAGCTTGCCGAACAGATCGAATTCATACGAAACGCGGATGCCCGCAGCACCTTCGTTTGCGACCGGAATCTTGCTGAAGATCAGGTATTGCTGACCGGATTCCTGGGCGCGCACGAGTGCTGCTTCGGCACCGCCGGAGAAGCCGCCTTGCGCCTCCGCTACGCCGAGCGCTTCCTGCGAACGCGCGAGATTCGCTGCGGCGACGCGCAGATCGGTGTTCGATTGCAGGGCCTCGCTCACGAGCTGTTCGAGCACCGGGTCGTCATAGAGGTGCCACCAGTCGGGCGGTACCGGTTGCTGCGATACGTGTGCGCCGTCGACATCCGGCAACGGCGCGTCGACGAAAGGCGCATTGACGATCGCGGCCTTCGGCAAAGAATAATTCGGGCCAACGGTGCAGGCGGCGAGCGCAAGCACGAGAGGCGCGAGCGGTAGCAGCGGCGCCAACCGCGTCACTCGTAGAAAGGGGCGTGCACGCGACAGCTTCATTTTGCGGCGCTCGCTGCAGATTGCGTTGCCGCCTGCGAGGCGGAATGATCGGCGGCCTGAGCGGCAGGTTGAACCGCAGGCTGCACAGCCGCCGCCTGGACCGAAGCGGGCGAACCCGTTTGCGCAGCCGACGTGGCCGTGTGATCCACCTCACCCCGCGAACCCAGCATCGGCACGAGCCCACGCACGGACACCGTCGCAGTGCGCCCAGCAATCATGCGGAAATCCTTCGGGATGTCGTCGAGCGCGACGCGCACCGGTATGCGTTGCGCGAGGCGCACCCAGCTAAAGGCCGGGTTCACGTTCGGCAACAGGTTCGAGCCTTCCGAGCGGTCGCGGTCCTCGATGGCGGACACGATGCTCGCCACGTGCCCACGCAGCACACCCGGTTCGCCCATGATCTTGATGTCTACGCGTTGGCCGATGTCGATGCCGCTCAGCTTGGTTTCCTCGAAGTAGCCATCCACGCGGAACGAATGCATATCCACGACTGACAGCACCGCCCGGCTTGCCGAGGCGTACTCGCCGGTGCGTGGCGCGCGGTCGTTCAGATAGCCGTCCACCGGACTGACGATATGGGTGCGTTGCAGATTCAGGCGCGCGGTGTCGACTGCGACAAGCGCGTCGTCGAGCGCCGCTTCGTCCGTTTCGACGCGCGAGCGGCTTTCTTCCGCCACTTCGCGCGCAACCAGATCGCCCAACTGGCGGTTGCGCACATCTTCGCGGCGAGCCTGATCGAGGGTGGCGCGCCGTTGCTGCACCGTGGCTTGCGCTTGCTGCAGCGCGAGCGTGTAACGCGCCTGGTCGATGACGAACAGCGTTTGGCCCTGTTTGACCTGCTGGTTGTCGACGACGTCGACTTCGGTGATCAGGCCGGACACGTCGGGCGCCACCTGGATGATGTCGGCGCGGATACGGCCGTCGCGTGTCCATGGCGAGAACATGTAGTAGTCGATCATCTTCCACAGCACAAGGCCTGCGATCACGACGACGATCAGGGTCAGCACGATCTGACCAATGGAGAACCAGGTCTTTTTCACGTTATAAGCCGGTGCGAAACGAGGACGACAAGACCCAGCACCAGCACATAGATGCCAAGATCGAAAATGGAGCGGTGCCAGACGAGGCGATAAAAACCGGTGCGCGCCAGCGCCTTGCGAATCACGAGATTGATCAGATAGGCGATGAACATCAGCACGAGCACGGCCGGCACGAACACGCCGAAGATATCGATTTCGCCGATCATGGTCTGAAACCCTGCGGTGAGGTCAATGGGCTCATCTGGCGGCAGGTTCCTCTGTGGGCGGACCAGGCGGAGTCAACGAAGCGATCGTCGCCGGAAACAGCGAAAGGCGCAAGCCGACCAGCGCATGCAGCGCATCGCGCAGTTGCCGCGTGGAAGCTGGCGTGCTGTTCGCAGCGCTGTCCACGCGTTGTGCGGTGATGCGCGCGAGCGCCACGTCGATGGTGGACATCAGGCTCTCGGGAACCGGCTGGCGCGTGCGGCGGGCGACGCAGGTTTCGAAGTGACTGCGGATGCCGTCGAGCACCCCGTCGATCGCAGCGGGCGCCTCGCCGCCCAGCTTCGGACGCAGGCGGCGCAAGTCGACCGCGTTAAACGCGATGCGCAGATCGCGGAAGCTTTCGATGGATGGGTGGAAGTTGTCGTCGGTTGCGGCGAGTCGCGGAATCAGTTGCATCAGGCGGTCCAGCATGCGCGCGGCGAGATTGCGCTGATCTTCGATCGGCTTCTTCGAAGCGCTCAGGACCACGTCTGCCCAGCTCGAACGCATGAGACGGGCCGCTGCGAGTTCGGCACCGAACGGCCGCGTCACGCGGGTCCACAGGTAGGCGTACAGCAGGCCCGCGAGACCCGCGAGGTTGCTGTTCAGAAAGATAAAAAAGTCAGCGTCGTAGGCATCCTGGATACTGATGAAGGTTGCTGTGTTGACGGCCACCAGCATGGTCGCGAGATTGAACTGCGGACGCGGGATCAGGGTGCCAACCAGAATGAACGGTCCCGCGAACAGGATCACGAGCATCGGGAAGTCGTGCACGTTCGGCAGCACGACGAACAGGTAAAGCCCCGCCAGCGCAACACTGGCGGCGGTTGCCGTGAAGAACTTGAACACTTGCGGCGCGGGGTCGTCGAGCGCCGCGAAAAAGCAGCAGGCGATGGCTGCCAGCGTGACCGCGCCGGCGCCGTCGTTCCAGCCCGAACTGATCCAGAGGGCGCACGCGAGGACGATAGCGCCGACCGCCGAGGCGGTTGAGAACAGCATGATGCCGCGGTCGAAATAGCGCTCCGTGCCCCCCACCCGCCAGTGATGAAAGCGCGGCTGCCACGTACCTTCTTCTGCGGTGAGGAGGTGGCGCAGCGCACGGCAGTCCTGCCAGACGTCAACCACCTGTTCCAGACGCCACAAGGCATTCGAAAGGAGTGCCCCCTGCCACGTTGCGAGCGCCGCCGGCGGTGGTTGCAACGCGGCGATGCGCTCGCGCAGGGCGTCGGCTTCGGGGTAGGGTCGCACACCCTCGCTCGCCGGGCGCAATGGCGTGCTGATCCATTTGACGACATCGGCGAGCAGCGCCTCGAGCCCGGCGGGGCGCGCGCGCTGACCGTCGAGCAACGCTACCAGCGGATCGGCCAGCGACGACATGATGGGCAGCAACAGTTGCATGCGGCCGCGTAAGGCATGCGCAAGCGTTAGGACATCGGGCGGGGTGTCATCGTAGGCGAGCTGGCTCAGCAGCAGCTCGAGGGCGTTGACGGTTGCGGCGAGGCGCTGGCGGCAGGCGGAAATCGACGCGCCCGCAATGCGGCCCGATAGCGTTTCAGCAGCGTAGACCACGGCGTCGCGGAACCAGCCGTCGGTGCGCTCAATGATGGTCGGCGCGAGGCGGTTCGGCAGAATCACGCTGCCTACGACGCTGGCGCACACGATGCCGAGCAGGATCTCCTCGGTGCGGGTGAT
>JBEKNG010000360.1:0-6164 GCA_049523075.1 Paraburkholderia sp. | reverse complement strand
GTCCGACTGCGCCGGCTCGGGCCTTGCCGTGCAGACGACCACGCTCTTGCGCAGCAACGGGATCCTGGGCGTTGGGCTGTTCGCGGCTGATTGCGGCAGTGCCTGTGCGAATGCCGCCCTGCCGCGCTGGTATTACAGTTGCACCGTGAGCGGCGCCTGCCAGGCCAGCGCCCAGCCGCTCGCCCAACAGGTCGCGAATCCGGTCAGCGCATTCGCTCTCGATAACAATGGCGTGGTCATCGACCTGCCGGCGGTCGCCGACACCGGCGCGCCGTCGGTCGCGGGGTCGCTGATTTTCGGCATCGGCACCCAGGCCGATAACGTGCTCGGCGGCGCAACGGTCCTGCGAGCGAATGCGCAAAGCGGCTACGTGACGACGCTCATCGGCGGCCAAACCTACTCGCAAAGCTACCTGGACAGCGGCTCGAACGCGCTCTTCATCGCCAACGCCGGATTGCCCGAATGCGGCCTGTGGTACTGCCCTGCCACGCCGCTATCCGCTACGGCGAGCATCGCGGGGACCGACGGCACCACCTCCACGGTCGCCTATTCGGTCGGCAATTCGACCACGCTGTTCAACAGCGCCAACAACGCCTTTGACAACCTTGCCGGCATCACGAGCAACAGTTTCGGCTGGGGTCTGCCGTTCTTCTATGGTCGCCGTATCTACACGGCGATCGAGTCACACCTGACCTCGGCAGGCACCGGTCCTTACTACGCGTTCTGAACGCGCGGCGGCCCTATCGGCCTTCTGCGCGCGGCGGCGGGAGGCTGATTGCCGGTCTCCCGGGTCTCCCAGTCTCCCAGTCTCCTGGTCAGACCCGCCGCACTCTCACGCAAAGCCTCAACGCCTCCTGCACGGCCTCGTGCAACTCCTACAGACCACAAGCAAGCCCCCTACACGGAAAATTCCCAAAATCCCGGACCGGGCATATTTGATACGAGCGAACTGCGATAATTCGATTCTGGACCAACATCATCTCAATATTGTTAGTCCTGCATATCTTTAAAGAATCGACATCATGGCATTTACCTTTTCGCTCGATGAGTTCGAGCGGCTCGTCTATACGAAAGAGAACTACGTTGCCTCGTTCCGGCTCATCGGCGCGCTCGCGCTGCTCGAACTCAATCACGGCGAGGTCGATGCGAACTTCCTCGCGTCGGACCTGGACCATCTGCCGCTGGATGAGCGTAGCGAGCGTTTCTGCGCCCGCCTCGCCAGCGCGATTTCCACCTTGTTTTCGCGCCATGATTTCACCCCGGTCGACGATTGCTACCGGGTGCTGCTCACGTTGCACCAATGGTTCGGCCGGCTGTTTGCGGCGACCGCCTTCGGCAATGCGGATCACATCATCCGTCACCTGAACCCGCGCGGTCCTGTCGACCAGCGCTTCCTGCCAGGCGACCGTTTTACTGACAAACTCAGCCTGTTGTATTCGACCGAGTCGGAACTCGAGGTCGATTTCGCCGCACTCTGGGCGCACGACAAAAACACCGCGGCACGCCTCGCCCTCGTGCTGCTCGCACCGGTCTTCCAGGGTTCAGCGCATGCGCATGGCAAGCGCGAAGCGCTGCTGGAGTGGCTGCCGGGCAAGCTGCAGCAGATCGACGATCTGGACGACCTGCCGACCGCCGTGCTGCATCACGCTTACATGTTCTGCAGCTACGCCGATACGCCGCGCCGTCATGCGATCAAGCGTGACCTGAACGCGTTGATACGCCGCAAGCTGGACCAACTCGGTCTGACCGACCTGCCCGCGGCGGCGTCGGATTCAGCGCCGCAACCCGCGCGCCAGCGCAAGAAACCATTGATGGTCGTGGTGCTGGAATGGTTCGGCGGCACGCATTCGATTTACCGCACCCATTCGCGGACCATCGAGGCCGCACGCGAACATTTCGAAGTGGTCGCATTTGGCTTCGGTTCCGCGACCGACTTCGCCGGACACGCGGTCTTCGACCGCTTTATCGAATTTGAACAGCCCGACTATCTCGGCGAATGCCTGAAGACGATTCGCGATTTCGCCGAAGCCGAGCGGCCGGAAGTTCTGTATATGCCGAGCGTGGGCATGTTCGTGCTGACCTCGTTCATGTCGAACCTGCGTATCGCACCGCTGCAGATCGCCGGGCTCGGCCACCCTGCTACCACGCATTCCGACAAGATCGACTACATCAGCGTCGAGGAAGACTATGTCGGCGACCCGGCATGTTTCAGCGAACGCCTGCTGAAACTGCCCAAGGACGGCCAGCCCTACCGGCCGTCGTGCGCACTGCCGATAATCGTGCCGCGCGTGCCCGAACGTCGCGAGGCGATCCAGATTGTGGTCACCGCGAGCGCGATGAAAGTGAATCCGGGCTTTCTCGATGCCTGCCGGCAAATTCAGGCGCGCGCGGGTATGCCGGTACAGTTCCATTTCATGGCGGGCGCGATCGCCGGGCTGCCGCTTCAGCACATGCGGCGCGTCGTCAGCCATGCCGTGCCCGGCGCTTCGGTCCACGGCTCGCACAACTACGAGTCCTATCTGGCGCGCGTCGACCAGTCGGATCTGTTTCTAAGCCCGTTTCCGTTTGGGAACACCAACGGTATTGTCGACGCCTTCACCCTCGGCGTCCCCGGCGTCTGCAAAACCGGTCCCGAGGTGTTCGAGCATATCGACGGCGCGCTATTCGCGCGCGCCGGCATGCCCGACTGGACCACAACGGACACGGTCGGAGCCTATATCGAAGCCGCTGTGCGCATGATTACGCAGCACGACGAACGCGAGGCATTACGGCGCCAGTTGATCGAAACCAGGGCGGTCGAACGGTTTTTCGAGGGACGGCCCGAGGTCTTCGGCGAGCGCGTCCTGCAACTCGTCGCCCAGCATGGAAATCATGAGCCGGTAACCATTTGCGGCGTTGGCTAACCCAGCTGGCTCCAGCGCCGGAGAGTGGCGCAAGGGTGACGTCCGAGCATCCTACAGAAAATTCCCAAAATCGCAAACCGCACATATTTGATATCCGCGCGCTGCGATAATCGTCCTTTATGACTAAGTTCGTCTCAATATAGTTAGTCATGCATATCTTTATAAAGTATTGAATCGATGGAAGAAATTTTTTCGCTCGACGACTTCGAACAACTTGTCTACACCCGGGCGTACAACCAGGCCTCGATCCAGTTCATTGCGTTTCTGGCGCTCCTGCACCGCAAACGCGGCGAACTGGATGCAGATTTCCGTGCGTCGGGCATGGACGGTTTGTCGCCGGACGAGCAACACGAGCGTTTTTGCACGCGCCTCGCGAGTGCGGCCTCGACGCTGTTTGCCGACCCGGATTTCCGTCCGGCTACTGAATGCTTCAGGTTAATGCTGACACTGCACGAATGGGTCGGCGTGCTGTTCTCGGCCACCGCGCTCGGCAACGCCGATCACATCACCCGCCATCTGAACCCCCGCGGTCCGGCCGGCGCACCATTTCTACCCGGCGACCGCTTTATCGAAAAGCTGTGCGTGCTCTACTCGAGCGAATCCGGTCAGGAACTCGATTTCGCGGCGCTGTGGGCGCACGACAAAACCCTCGCGGCCTGTCTTGCACTCGTCCTGATGGCACCGCTTTTCCATGGTTCGGCCGATGCGCACGGCAAGCGTGAGGCGTTGCTGCAGTGGCTGCCGGGCAAGCTCCAACAGATCGACGATCTGGACGACCTGCCCTCAGCCGTGCTGCACAATGCCTACATGTTCTGCAGTTACGCCGACATGCCCGAGCGTCACGCGATCAAGCGGGACATCAACGTGCTGGTGCGCCGCAAACTGGAGCAACTGGGTCTGACCGACCTGACGACGCCCAAACCGGCACCTGCCAAGGGCCGCGGGCAGCGTCGCAAGAAGCCGTTGATGGTCGTGGTGATGGAATGGTTCAGCGGCGCCCATTCGATCTACCGCACTCACTCAAGGACGATCGAGGCCGCGCGCGAGCATTTCGAGGTAGTCGGGTTCGGCTTCGGCTACGCGGTCGACGACGTCGGACGCGCGGTCTTCGACCGCTTTATCGAACTTGAACAGCCGGAATATATCGGCGAATGCCTGAAAACGATTCGCGATTTCGCCGAAGCCGAACAGCCGGACGTGCTGTATATGCCGAGCGTCGGCATGTTCGTACTAACCGTGTTCATGTCGAACCTGCGCATCGCGCCGCTGCAGATTGCGGCCCTCGGCCATCCGGCCACCACGCACTCGGACAAGATCGACTACATCAGCGTCGAGGAAGACTATGTCGGCGACCCGGCCTGTTTCAGCGAACGCCTGCTGAAACTGCCCAAGGACGGTCAGCCGTATCGCGCCTCTCGTGCGCTGCCGGACATCGCCCCGCGCGTGCCCGGGCGGCACGAGACGATCCAGATCATCGTCACGGCCAGCCCGATGAAGCTCAATCCGGCTTTCCTCGACGCCTGCGGTCAGATTCAGGAACGCGCGGGCCTGCCCGTCCAGTTCCATTTCATGACCGGTAACAGCAACGGCTTGCCGCTCGAGCACATGCGTCGCGTCATCAGCCTGGCCGTGCCGGGTGCCGTCGCGCACGGTTTTCACCAGTACACGGGCTATCTGGCGCATGTCGATGCGTCGGACCTGTTTCTGAGCCCGTTCCCGTTCGGCAACACCAATGGGATCGTAGATGCCTTTACGCTTGGCTTACCGGGCGTCTGCAAGACGGGGCCGGAAGTCTTCGAGCATATCGACGGCGCGCTGTTCGAGCGCGCCGGCATGCCCGACTGGACGACGGCAGACACGGTCGAAGCGTATATCGAAGCCGCCGTGCGCATGATCACGCAGCACGACGAACGCGAGGCCTTGCGCCGCCAGTTGATCGAAACCAAGGCGGTAGAAAGGTTCTTCGAGGGAAATCCGGAGGCGTTCGGCGAGCGCGTCTTGTTGCTTGTGCGCGACACCCGGAAGCGCAACGCGCAAGCGGCCGCGGCCATTGCCGGCGCCTGAGGCTCCGGGGCGAGCGCCCCTGAACCTGGCCGATGCCGCAGACAAGGCAGAGCGCAGCGCAATGCTGCTCTGCCCTGCGCAACGCCCTTATTCTGACGTCTCGCTAGCCGCGGCGTCGCTGGTCTGCACGAGTTCCTTCGGCGCTAGCCAACGGAACGACGCCAGATTCAGACCGGTGAACGTGCATTCGGCGGCTACGGCCTTCACCAGCTTCTTGGGTTTGCCGGGTTTGCTCGTGGCCGCCCTCGCCGGCACGTCCGCCGCAGCGGTAGGCGCCTCGACTCCTCGTATGCCCGGTGCGCCGGTCGACGCGAGGGCCGGTGCAGGACCCGACGCAGAGGCCGACGCAGCCGCAGCGGCCGCAGGGGCTGACGCAGCCGCAGCAGCCGAGGCGGCCGCTTCCGAGGCTGTCTGCATATGCGACAGCGAAGCCTCGACCACGACCCGCGTGCCGTCAATGCCAGTGCCGCGGTGGTCGATGGACAGCTTGCCCGTCGTTGCATCAGGCAACTGCTTGGGCGACACGTCGGCCAGCTTGCTGCGCATCATCTGTTCACACGCGTCCGTGTTCTTGTAGACGGCCGTACACCCCACCAGCAGCACGGCGGCGGTCGTTACGCATGCGATACATAGAGTGCGGATCTTCATTGATATTCCGTTTTTCAGGCTGTCGGCATTGTAGCGTAAGGGCCGCGACGCGCGCACCGCCGCGCCGGCACGCGCAGATCGCCCCACTGCTGGCAGAATGGCGGGTCGCCTCTCGTTCCGTGCCCCGGTCCTCCCGCATGCTCAGTCTCGTCGCCCTCGCCATCGGCGCCTTCGCCGCCACCAACATCGACAACCTGTTTGTGCTGCTCGCCTTCGTCGCCGAGGCGCACGGCTCGAAGCGGCGGGTGATCGCTGGCCAGTATGCGGGCTCGCTGGCACTGATCGCCGTCGCGATCGGCCTCGCCGAGATGCTGCGCAGTCTTCCGCACGGGTACGTCGGCGTGCTGGGTGTGCTGCCGATCGCGGTCGGCCTTTCAAAGGCATGGGCGCGGTTCGGCCCGCGCCGCGCATCGGAGGCAGACGCGACGGACGCCGCGCCGCACGTGCCGGCGGGTTCGTCGTGGTGGACCGTGGCCGGTGTCGCCGTCGCCAACGGTTCAGACAACATCGCCGTCTATGTGCCGCTTTACGCGGGACATTCGCGCATCG
>JBEKNG010000359.1:0-6166 GCA_049523075.1 Paraburkholderia sp. | reverse complement strand
GTTTCCGTCACAGGCGAGTGCGGCGGCCTTGGCGGCGCGCGTGAAAAGCCTGCGCACCGAGACTGAGGCCTTTACGCTGCGCGGGGTAGCGCCGAGGCGGAGGGCGTTTATCGACAGGCGGTAACGACCCTGGTTGTGGATTGCCATTTTCTTGTGGTAAAAAGAAAACGTCGCGTCTTGCCGACCTTGGCAAAGCGGCACCAACACAACGTCTTTTTTGGAAAATTCAGGAAAATGGCAACAGGTACAGTGAAGTGGTTTAACGATGCAAAGGGCTTTGGTTTCATTACGCCGGACGGTGGCGGCGAAGACCTGTTCGCGCATTTTTCTGAAGTCCAGGGAAGTGGCTTCAAATCGCTGCAGGAAAACCAAAAGGTAAGCTTCGAAGTGAAGCAAGGCCCGAAGGGTAAGCAAGCGGCCAATATTACGCCGCTGTAAGAGCGCCGGAACTCGCGTTCCCGCACACACATTGGCCCGCCTTGGCGGGCCAATGTCATTTCTGGCGGCGATCCGCAGATGCCGTTACGCCGCAGCGCCCGCTGCTGCCTTTTTGGCGGCTGTCTTTGCGGCGGAGGCGCGCCTTGCCGTTGATGCCTTCTTCGCGACCGTCTTTTTTGCCGCTGCTTTCTTCGTCACGACCTTTCTGGCCGCAGCCTTCTTCGTTGCCACTTTCCTGGCAACGACCTTCTTCGCGGGCGCTTTCTTAGCAGCCGCTTTCTTCGCCGACACCTTCTTAGGCGCGGTTGTCGTTTTGCTAGCGCCGCTGCCGTTCAGCGAAATCGCCGCAGTCCCATCAATCAGGAAACGGGTGCGGTCCTTGACGTCCTTGATCCAGGCAGGTGGCCGGGCATGACCGCTCCAGGTAGCGCCCGTTTTAGGATCCCTGTACTTGGCCGGCATCTTGCCTTTGGCCTTGGCGGCCGGCTTAGCGGCTCCGTTTGAAAGACGATGTCCGGCAGCCTTCGCCTGGCGTCTCGCCTTGGCGCGCGCCTCGATATCGGCGGTGGTCAGTCCGTGCTTGATCATCAGTTCACGGATCTGATCGACTGCCGCTTGCGCCCGCTTGGCAAGCAACGCTTCGGCTTGTACCTGGAGTTTCTTCATACGCACTTGAATCTGCTCGAGAGTGGCCATACCGCCTCCTTATGTGTGGGCAATGGTCGCACTATGCCACGAGCACATGGCAAAACGCTATGGTTTCGCACGCAATGGGGTAAAGCGTTGGGTTCGTCAATGCGCTTAAGCTACAAATGCCTGATCGCTAACGCGGATACGACGTCATCATCTTTCTCCCTGCGACTTGCGTTAGCGAAGCTCGCGATTGTTTCATTAATACAACTGAGTATGCTGGACTTCAGTCAGCGAGGCCGGTCGATCCCACTCTCCTCACCCAAGTGATCGTCAGCTAAACCGGCGCCTTGCTCCTGAGCTCACTTGCAACTTGTCTAAAAAGACCAAAAGAACAGTTCCATCGGAATGCCTGATTTCCTTGTGGCACGAATAATGCTGCTGCGTGAACGATAATTGCGAGAAAGCTGCGCGATAACATGAGCCAAAACCCTCCACGGTACCTGGGCGGGGGCGCAAACCAGCAAAGGAAGAACAACCGTGCCGACCGAACCGTTCGAGCCTGAACTCGTAATTGAAGACGAGGCGGAACGCTCGTGGGCGAGGCGCCTGGGTCCCGGCCTCGTGAAGGGAGCGGCTGATGACGACCCAAGCGGCATCGCCACCTACTCGCAAGCGGGTGCGCAGTTTGGCTTCGGCCTGTTATGGACGGTGCTGCTCTCCTACCCGTTGATGGTGGCAATTCAATCGATCAGCGCGCGCATGGGGCGAGTCACCGGCGACGGACTCGCGGCCAACCTGCGGCGCCACTATCCTTCGCAGATCCTTTACGCCGCCGTCATGGTCCTGCTGATTGCCAACACGATTAATATTGCGGCGGATCTGGCGGCAATGGGCGCAGCCGTCACGCTCGTGCTGGGCGGTCCCGTGCTGATTTACATCGTGTTATTAGGCACTGTTTCCCTTTTGCTACAGGTATTCGTACCCTACGATCGCTACGCCCGCTACCTCAAGTGGCTCTCGCTGACATTGCTCGCCTATGTGGCGATTCCATTCGTCATGCGACTCGACTGGAAAGCGGTAGGCATGAGTCTCGTCAAACCGCCGACACCGATCTCCGGACACTACCTGATCACGGTGGTTGCGGTGTTCGGCACAACGATCAGCCCTTACCTGTTTTTCTGGCACGCGTCGCAAGAGGTTGAAGATATTCGCTCGGAACCGGCACAAGAGGCCCTGTTGGACGCACCGAAACAGGCCGGCGGACAACTGCGCCGAATCAACATCGACACATGGGCCAGCATGGCGATGTCGAACGGCGTGGCGTTCTTCATCATCCTCTCGACCGCGGCGACATTGCACGTGCATCGCACGGGTCTCGCAACGTTTGCCGATGCCGCGAGCGCGCTCAAGCCCATCGCCGGTCCGTTCGCATTCCTGCTATTTAGTCTCGCCGTGATTGGCACCGGCTTACTCGCGCTGCCGGTCCTCGCCGGATCCGCCGCTTACGCAGCCGCCGGCGCGATGAATTGGCGCAACACCGTAGCGTTGCAGGTGAACGTCGCTAAACAATTTTACGTGGTGATGGCTGTTGCGATTTTTGGCGGCGTCACGCTCACCTTTGCTCATTTCGATCCCATCGACGCGCTGTACTGGGCCGCCGTCGTGAATGGCCTCGCGGCTGTGCCGATCATGGTGCTGGTGATGCTCATGTCGGCACGACGGGAAATCATGGGAGACTTTGTCGTGACAGGTTTATTGCGCTGGGTCGGATGGATCGCTACGGCGATCATGGGGCTCGCGGCCGTGGGCATGTTCTGGCCGGCCTGACGCGTCAGGCGTGTCAGGCGTGTCAGGCGCGCGAACCGGAATCCGCATCGCCCTCCTCAGCCACGAAGGTTTGATTGCGGCCGCGCCGTTTGGCCTCGTAGAGCGCGCGGTCTGCTGCCGCCACAATAATGGCCGCGTCGCTACCCTGGCGTGGCTGCTGCGCAGCGACACCAAGGCTTACCGTGACGATGCCGGCATGGCTCGCGAGGTGCGGTACCTGCAGCCCTTCGACCGCCAGACGAATGCGCTCCGCCACCACGCGCGCACCGTGCAGGTCGGTATCCTTGAGGATCAACGCGAACTCCTCGCCACCGTAGCGGGCCACGATATCCGTCGGACGCCTCGCCGATAGCGCAATGGTTTGTGCAATCGTGCGCAGACAGTCGTCGCCTCGCTGATGACCGTAGTGGTCGTTATAACTCTTGTACGCATCGATATCGATCATCACGACTGCCGTAAAGCCGGAGCCTTCGACGTCTGCGAGTTGCCGCCACTGACTTTCCAGTTCGAGGTCGAAATGGCGCCGGTTGAAAAGGCCCGTCAATCCGTCACGATACGCCAGCCCCTCCAGTTCGAGACGCTCGTCGGCAAGACGCTGCTCGGCTGTTTTGCGTGCGGTGATGTCGCGCGTCGTCGCCGTGAGCGCTTCCGGCTGGCCGGAAAACGGATCGATCACCGGACGAAGATACGTTTCCAGCCAAAGGATTTGACC
This sequence comes from Paraburkholderia sp., assembly GCA_049523075.1. Taxonomy (GTDB): domain Bacteria; phylum Pseudomonadota; class Gammaproteobacteria; order Burkholderiales; family Burkholderiaceae; genus Paraburkholderia. The sequence goes on along the minus strand of JBEKNG010000359.1, from coordinate 2,556 downwards.
ATCGGGTCGCCTGAAGCGGCTGACCTGCGAGATCTCGCTCGCGCCAACCGCCAGGTTCTCGATCGCCGTGGCCAGTGCGTCGTGATCGTCGGCAATGAAAAGGTCGGGGAAATAAGCGCCAATCAGTTCCTCGGGGTTGCGGCGCATGACTGTTTGAGCGCGCGGTGACACATAGGTCAGCCGCCCCTCGAGCGTCACACTCATGACGATGTCGGTCGCGTTCTCCGCGAGTATCCGATAGCGCCGTTCGCCCTCGCGTAGAAGTCTCACAAGACGGCCGCGCGACACCTGGGTTGCGCTGATCGGCAGCGCAATGCCTAACGCGGCAAGCAAAAACAGTTGCAGCGAAAAGATGCGGGCTTCCATGTTCGGATACGGAAATAGCCACAGCGGTCCGATGCCGCGCATGGTGAACGACACCGTAATGGTAAGACACAGCAACAACCCAACCATGACGCCTGCAGCGTCCGCATGAAATGCCAGCAGCACGATTGGCAGCAGCGCCCAGTAGAGCAGCGGGAATCTGCTTTGTAGAAAAACCCCGGTTGTTACGACGCATACGAGCAGGAGGAGACCCACGGTTTTCAGGCGCCGGTCCGCGCGCAGGAGGTCGGCGGCTTCGCCGTTCCAGAACACCACCGCCGCGGGCGTAAAAAGCACGAGGCTCAGCGCATGCGAGACAAACCAGTTGGCAAGACTGGGAAGCAGATGACCGCTTAGTTGGCCGCGCAGAAGGGCCGTAGCAAGCAGTCCGGACAACAGAGGCGCGAGGACGACACCGCCAATCAGGAATCTTAGGAGCGCTTTGGGACGCAGCAGTTCGGAGACCGCGCTGATACGCGGCGCAAAGCTGAACGCAATCAGCATTTCGAGGGTATCGGCCAACGTATAAGAGAGCGACACCGCCAGGCTTTCGCCAAACAGATTAGCCGCCATGTTTCCGGCGATGCCGCCGGCAAGCACCCAATATCGCTGCCTGGGCGCGGCCACGATCATCTGGCCCAGCAGCACCGCGTTCGCCAGCCAGATTGCTGTGACCTGATCCGCCATGCTCTTGAGCGCACCGCTCAACATGCAGGTCAGCATCGTCACCACGAATGCCAGCAGCACGCTCCACTGTGTGGACGTCACCCGCTGCGGACGTACCGCGTCCGGAAACGCTTGCGGTTCTTCAATAGGTCCTTCGTCCGGCTTCCCCATACGCTTGCTCTCTGTTCTTCTAGTTGGCGTCGGCTCGCGCAGAACGATAAAACCATTCCCCGTTACGCGGCCCACACCTTGTTCTTCGAGACGACCGTAAGCTTCGTCCTCGTGAGCTCAGTCTATCGATGTTCGGACGAAACCCGCCAGCGGAGCCACGCGCAAAACGTGCAGAACACCGCATATATCGAAGTTTTTGGCGTGACCCGCTAATTTACCCGGCGCTACCCGTTCCGTTTGCGCTGCTTGAGCGGTTTGCGGGGCACCGTGCTGCCGGACTGGCCGGGGGGCGCTACGCCGCTTAGGCTACGCCTCAGGTCTACCTATGCAGCATGAATGGCCGCTTGGCCGCAAGCGCGGCTTCAGGGTTTGGGTTTACCGCTTGCGGTTTGCTTCAATGTCCGCTGATCAGCCGTTCCGGCAACGACGCCGACGGCTCCAGGTTGCGTTCGGTCGACCACACTTCATGTTGCAGCCAGTCCCGAAACAAGGCCAGTTGCGGCAGATCGCCCTGCTGCGGGCGCGTCACCAGCCAGTAGGACTGGTGCCCGTCGACATGCACGTTCAGGACCTGCACGAGCTCACCCGTTGCCAGCTCGCGGGCGATCATATGGCGGTCGGCAATCGTGATGCCCAGACCGTCGACAGCGGCGCGAATCGCCAGATCAAGCAGATCGAACTCGTAGCCGCCGCTGGTGTCGACGCCAGCAATGCCGGCCGCTTTCAGCCAGTGCTGCCAGGTCAGGTAACGCTGGTCGGCGCTCGCCAGCACGTGCAGCAGCGTGAACTGATTCAGGTCAATCTCCTGATGCCCGGAGTGACGTGCCAGCAGCGCCGGCGAGCAGACGGCCACGTGCCGTTCGCTCATCAGCAGGCGGTTATCGAAGCCTTCCCATTCGCCGTCGCCAAAGCGGATCGCGCAATCGAGCACCCCCGATTCCGCGAGCTTGTCCTCGACGCGCGTCGACAGGCTCAGTTCGAGTTCCGGATGCTCGTCGCGCAGACGCGCAAGACGTGGCATCAGCCAGCGGCTGGTAAACGTGGGGGGCGCGTTGACGCGCAAACGGTTCAGATGGGTCTTTTCCTGAATGCTGCGTACGGTCAGTTCGATCTTGTCGAACGACTGCTGTAACGCCTGCAGGAGCAACCGGCCGGCCGCCGACAGTTCGAGGTGGTGATGGCGGCGTTGCAGCAAAGCTTCGCCAAGTTGTTCTTCCAATTGGCGCACCTGCCGGCTGACCGCACTCTGGGTGACGTTGAGCAGCTCGGCGGCACGGGTGAAGCTGCCGGTACGGCCAGCCACTTCAAAGGCTTTGAGCGCGTTGAGCGCAGGCATTTTTCGTTTCAAGAGCATCT
>JBEKNG010000358.1:0-6171 GCA_049523075.1 Paraburkholderia sp. | reverse complement strand
GATGCATTAACGGACCTGAGGCGCTTTCCCGCGTCCTTGCCTTGGGCGCTCGAAACACCATCGATCGAAACGTCCGAATCGTTTTGCGTTGCGGGTTCCGCGAACTTTCAAGCAAGAAAAGATTTTCCGTTTTTGTTTATCGATAAGACGTCGCGCATCGTTGTGGGCTGTGGCGGTCTTCACCGGCCAAGATGGGCCGTTCCAGTTTTTGAACTCGGTTTTTGGGGAAGGTCGTCGCTTGTGGGGCGAGGTTTGTTCAGCGAAGCCGCCGATGCCTTGGCAAACTATGCTTTTTCCAATTTCGACGCGAAACGGGTCGAGGCGATCTGCGACGATTTGAACGCAAGGAGCATTCGAGTTTGTGAACGCATTGGGATGCAACTGGAAGGCGTGTTACGGCAGGAACGGCGCGCTCCGGATGGTAGTTTGCGGAACACGCGAATCTATTCAAAACTAGCTTGAACCCGCTCAGATTGGGCTAGTGTCAAACTGAGCCGATCGCAATACGGAGTTGAGTCGTGTATAACCGGCAGAGTTGTGACACCGAGCGGCACGGTACGCAGCGGCTCAGATCCGCCAAACCGAACGCATCACGCGGTCGGTGCAGGACGTGACATCCGGCAGCCTGCTGCCCCGATTACAACCGTTTTGGCAGTAGGCGCACGCCGTCTTGATACTCCCGGATTTCTTGCGGCGCGAGGCCGTAAACCCGCCGAAACGCCCGCGTGAAATCCGACGCGCTCCTGAAGCCGTGAGCGTACGCGATTTGCTGCACCGGAACGCCGGGCCATGCGACGAGTTCGTCGGCGGCAGCGCGCAGACGCACGTGCCGGATATAGGCACCAAGCCCCCCTTCATGCTGAAAGAGGCGATAGACAGTGGGTCGTGAGAGGCCCAGCGACTCCACAATGCGATTGGGTGAAAGATCGTCGTCGTGCAGGTTCTCGTGCACGTAACGGCGTGCCTGGTCGAACGCCATCGCCCGCGCCAATGCAGGCTTGCTGCCCTTCAGCCCGGCCTGCTCGCCGAACGCATCGGCGATCAGCAACACAATCTCGCGCAGGATCCGGTGAGCCTCCCAGGGCACCATGTAGCGGATGTGAGCGGCGAACGACCAAACGCGGCCCACGAGATAACGTACCGCGGGCAGGTGCGGCGAGAGCGTGCGTCCATGCAGTGCCGAGGGGTCTGGAAACACGTCGCTCAGCAACGCGCCCGGCAGGAAAATCGTGACGTGCCGGCAGGGTGCGCGCTTGAACTGCACGGGCTGGTCGAGATCGACGGCGAAGATGCCGCCTTCGAGCACCGTGCCAGTGCGTTTGCCCGCGTACGCGAGTTCGCTGCTGTGTGCCGCGTCGAGAAACACGTGGAATACGATGCTGCGCGCGTTGTCCTGCGAGATCCGCGCGATCGTCCGGTCTTGCGTGATGCGGTCGGTGTAGCAGTCGGCGAACAGGAATTCGCCCACGGTGTAGCGGTCGATCCAGCCGCGAAACGGCTGCCTGCGGTCATCGCGCGTCGTCAGGAGGTCGACCACGCCGATCATGCGGTCGCACCACGCCATGAGCTGCTGCTGAAAGGGCACCGCGCAAACGTCGAAACGCTGATGCTCGATTTCCAGGTGCTGGGCCGCGTCGAAGGTGACGGGCAGATCGTGAAAGTGCGTCTCGACAGCAGGCATGATGAGGATTCGGTGGACCGGCCAGAAGGCGTTGTTGCGAAATACCTGGTTGGCCTCTCTCTGACCGCCAGCGTTTGAGCGTAGCCCCTACCGCGCGAGCGGTTTAGTTGTGCGATTCACAGACATCAATGTCACGTTGTTTGCGCCTGTAGTTGCGTTTCCCGCTTCGCCGCATACATGCGCTGATCCGCTAACGAGCACAACTGATCTAAGGTTTCGGCATCGTCTGGAAAAACTGCGATGCCGACGCTCGCACCCAGTTGTACTTTCTCGCCCGACACGTTTGCGGGCGCCAACAAGCTTTCCTTCAGGCGTTGGGCAACACTGGCAGCGGCATCATGAATCACCGGGCGCTCTACTACCACGCAAAACTCGTCGCCACCGGTCCTCGCAAGTGTGTCGTTGCTGCGGACGCAGCTAGCGAAGCGACGCACGACATCCTGCAACGCCAAATCGCCCGCGCGGTGGCCGAACCTGTCATTGACCGACTTGAAGCCATCCAGATCGATCGCCAGTATGGCAACCCGGGCGCCCTTCTGGCGCGCCCGTGAAAGCGCGATACCTAGCCGACTTTCGAACAGCCGTCTGTTTGGCAGTCCGGTCAGCTCATCGTGGTCCGCCAGATATAGATTTTGCTTCAGCTGGTCTTCGAGCAACAGCATGATCATGCCGACCGCAACCAGAAACTTGGGCAGATTCCACATTTCGACATCGAACTGAACGTTGCGTAGCGAGACGCCGGCGACCAGTCCCATCGGAAACACTGCCGCCCAGGTCAACAGGCCGATGAAAGTGACGATAAATCCGCCGGTGCGAGCCTTCAGCATGAACCAGCATTGAATGCAGCAGCACGCATAGGCGGCGCAGAGCGTCGACACCGTCTGCAAGCCCAAGCCGGCGGGAAGCAGCTCGCAAAGCAGTAGCACCAGAGCCAGGCCAATATCGAGCGCCACCATCGTGCGGCGCGTCGCGGTTCGCTGTGCGGCCGGATAGGCGCAGGCGACCGCAAGCGGAACCAGCGCGAGCAACCCGGCAGCAGCCATTCTCGGCAGCACAGGGACATGAGGCCACTCCGCGAGGCCGATATATAGCGTATAAGCGGCCGCGCGGGCCCAGAACATCACCCGGCTACACCATTGCTCGGGTTCCGGGTCCATCGACCAGCAGAAAAGCTGGGCGCACCAAATCAGCGCGGCCGTGCCGATTACGTCAGCTGTTGCGCCCAAGGCGCCGGGAACGGCGACAAACGAGTACGCGGCAAAGTGTATTTCGATGCAGATCCAACCGCACAGCCAAAGGCGGGTCATCGTCGTGCCTGCGGGCCGCGCGACCGCCACGAACGCGTAGATCAGCAATCCGACCGCAAACAGATCCGGTAATTCTCGCCAGGACATAGGATCTCAGAAATCTCGTTTCACGGTTAAGAAGTGGTACGCATCGAAGGCAGCGATAATGGGTTGAAAGGCGTCGGCCCCTTATTTACGCATTGGGTGCGGTGGCGGATGCTGGGAAGAAAGCCCATGAAAGAGAACATCCGCTCTCCAAATTAACGGCAGGCGAAGAAAGTTCTGAAGGGTCAAGTGAGGTAGATGTCTTCGGGAAATGCCGCCCAATGTCCCGGGGCCACGCCACGACGGCACGTCCATGGTGAGGGATTTTTGTCTTGTCGGTGGTTGTGGTGGGAAGGCAGAGCGAGGCGTCCGGCGCCGACACTGAGCAGCCGCAAACACGCAGCGAGCCCTTGAACATGTTTGCGATCACGAGCCGTCCCCTGCCGTCGGCGAGTCGGTTGATCAATTCGTGCTGTTTGGATTTGGCGCGTCGCGTCGGAGGCTGAACGCGAACTTTCGGCAGCGGCGTTTATTGGCCATTTTGCTATTGTCTGCGCAGCACTTTATTCTTCGCATGTCCCGCGGCGGGCATGGCGCCGGTCGCTTCAAGAAGCCCTTCAAGCTTCATCCGCCTGTGCCGTTATAGATGTATCCGTAAAACAATGCAGCGCGCGTCCGTGCAGAATGTAGGCCGCCGGTAAATATATGAAGACGGTTGAAATTTCGGTCTTGCATGGCCGAAGAGTGTTTTCCCATGATTGACGCTTTCGCCTGCCGGAACGCGGCCGACAGCGCTGCCCCGCACGTACCGACAATCGAAACCCAGTTGCGCGCAGCGCGGGACGGCGGCCGCCCGTGGGCTGGGACGTGGGCCTGGTATAGGGCGGGCGAGCAGTTGCACCTTGCCGGCCAGGGCAACGCATCGCACGAGTGGCCGCAAAACGTCGCCGAGGAAACGTTTGCGCAGTTGTGCGCCCTGCGTGGCTGGCGCCGCTGGCCTACGGGCTGCGGCGATAGCGTGCTCGGCTGGCTCGTCGCACCCGCCGAATTCGCCGGCGACCAAACCCTGCGCGAATTCGCCCGCGGTCTGGGCGAGCGCGTGCAGACCGACGCGCTCGCGCGCGCCCAGAACACGCAGCGCGTGCTGTATGAGATTGCCTATCTGGCAAGTTCGGTGCCCGAACGTGCAGAGTTCCTGCGGCGCGTGCATGAGAGCCTTGGTACGCTGATCGACGCTGAGAACCTCTATCTCGCGCTTTACGACCGCAAGAGCGGCAAAATCACCTATCCGTACTATGTCGACGCGATTGACACCGCGGTCGTCGCGGCGGAAAGCTACGACATTCTCGACCCCGAGCGCCCGTCGATGACTGCCCAGGTGCTGACGACCGGTCAGCCGTTGTTTGTCGATGCTGCGATGATCAGTGCCGGAGTGGCCGCAGGCATCTTCTATCCCATCGGTGACCGTCCCGAGTTCTGGATGGGTGCACCGCTGAAGAATGCCTCGGACGAGGTCTTCGGCATGCTTGCCATGCAGGTTTACGATGTCTCACGGATCTATAGCGCCGAGGACCGCGAGCTTTTCCTCGTGGTGGCGCGGCACGTGGCGATGGCGCTAGACCGGATCCTGCACCGCGCTGATCTGGAGGCGCAGGTCGCGCGGCGCATATCTGAACTGTCGCGGGTCAATGCGGCGTTGCGCGAAGGCATCGCCGAGCGCGAGCGCGCAGAACATTTGCAAGCGGCGCTTTTCCAGATTGCGGAGTTGTCGAGTCATCCTGGCGACATGGTCGAGTTCTTTCGCAGCCTACATCACATCGTCGGAGAACTGCTGTACGCGCGCAATTTCTACATCGCCCTCTTCGATGCCGAAACGGAGGTCGTCTCTTTCCCCTATTTCGTCGACGAGCGCGACCACGAACCGCCGCCGCCGCGCCGCGGCCAACGTGGCCTCACCGAATATGTGATCCGTCAACGTCGTCCGTGCATTATCGATGCGGGCGAGGCGTCGCGCCTGATTTCCTGCGGTGCCATCGCTGTCAGCAACCAGACCTTACACCCGTGCTCGTGGCTCGGCGTACCGCTGTTCGATGGCGACGACGTGCACGGGGTGCTCGCCGTACAACGCTACGGGCCGCTCGTGCACTACTTGCAGCGCGACCAGGAACTGCTGACGTTCGTGTCGCGCCATATTGATACAGCGTTGTCGCGCCGGCGCGCCGCCGAGGCCCTGCACGCGGCGAACGCGGAACTTGAAGCGCGTGTGCAGAACCGTACGCGGGAGCTCGACAACGCCAACGCCCGGCTTGTGCATGAAAATTTGCACGACGCGCTCACTGGGCTGCCCAATCGCAGCAATCTGCTACGCCGGCTGCAGGCAGCGTGGTGCGCTTATCGCGAACGCGGCTGCCTGGTAACGGTGATGTTCGTTGATCTGGATCGCTTTAAGAACGTGAACGACAGTCTGGGTCATCACAGCGGCGACCTGCTGTTGGTCCAGGCGGCTGAGCGTTTGCATGGCTGCCTGCGTTCGACTGATCTGTTGGCGCGTCTCGGTGGCGACGAGTTTGCCGTTCTCTCGCCGAATGCTCCATCGAGCGATGCTGTCGCCGTCGCGGAGCGCATCCTGGCAGCATTCGATCTGCCGTTCTATATCGACGAACACGTCGTGTTCTCGTCATGCAGCATCGGCATCGTAAACGCGGACAGCCAATATCATAGCGAGCCTGCCGATCTCCTGCGCGACGCCGATATTGCGATGTATCGTGCGAAAAACGCGGGCCGCGACAGCTTCGTCGTGTTTAGTCATGAGCTGCGGCGGGAGGTGTTGGATCAGGTGGAGCGCGATGGCGCACTGCGCAACGCGCTCAAACGCGACGACGAACTGCTGCCGTTTTTCCAGCCGATCGTTGATGTGGCGACGAGCAATGTTGTCGCACTCGAAGCGCTGATTCGCTGGCGGCAACCTGATGGGCGCATTGTCAGTCCCGGCGAGTTCTTGCCGGCGGTCGAAGGGTTGCGGTTAATCGGGCGCCTCGACCTTTACATGCTCACACGCGTCGCTGTCATTCTATCGGAGCCACAGCGCGCGAACTGGCCGCCGGTCCACGTCAACTGTTCCAGCTTTAGTATCACGCGCCCCGAGTTCGCCAACGAGGT
>JBEKNG010000357.1:0-6189 GCA_049523075.1 Paraburkholderia sp. | reverse complement strand
GGCGGCAAAGAAAGTAAGTGCCGCCCTGCACAGGGGCGACGCGAATAGACCGATAACAATGCAAGGAAAGGCCAACGCCGCAGGCAAACAGACAAAGGCCACCGCCATACGCAAACCACCAAAGCGCCGCGCAGGCAAAAAAAGCCTACTTCCTGATTAACAAAACCGCAGCTTGAGCCTCAATCCCTTCAGCCCTCCCGAGATACCCAAGCTTCTCATTAGTCTTGGCTTTAACATTAACCCGATCAAGCGGCAGCTTCAAATCTTCAGCAATATTAACCCGCATGGCTTCAATATGAGGCGAAAGCTTGGGTGCCTGCGCAATCACAGTACTATCTACGTTCCCAATAAAGAACCCCGCCTGAGCAACCCGAACCGCGCATTCGCGCAACAAAACTCGAGAATCCGCCCCAGCAAACTTCGCATCCGTGTCAGAGAAATGCCGCCCAATATCCCCCAACGCGGCAGCGCCAAAGAGAGCATCGGTAATCGCATGCAACAGCACATCCGCGTCCGAATGCCCGAGCAACCCCCTCTCGTATGGCACCGTCACCCCACCAATAATGAGCGGCCGCCCCTCTACCAGCGCGTGCACGTCATACCCTTGTCCGATTCTGAAATCCATAGCTTGAAGTCCGGTTATCAACGATGAAACTCTTCAGGAAGCCGCCGGCCGGCTAAGAATCGCCTCGGCCAGTTCGAAATCTTCCGGATACGTAACCTTAAAATTACGCAAACTACCCTGCACCAGTCGCGGCGCGTGGCCCAGCCATTCAATCGCGCTCGCCTCGTCCGTCAGGTCGTGTCCATCCTGCTGCGCCCGCAAAATCGCCTCGCGCAACATGCCAATCCGGAACATCTGCGGGGTTTGCGCCTGCCACAGCCCATCGCGCGACTCGGTCCGCTCAATCCGTCCGCCGCTGTCGGGCGCAATCCGCTTCAACGTATCCGCCACCGGCAGCGCCATGATGCCGCCCACCGCGTCATCCTTCAGCGCGCCAGTCAATGTGCGGATCAGCAACGGCGTAATGCCCGGCCGCGCGGCGTCGTGGACCAGCACCCAGTCGTCGTCGCGGGCACCGAATTCGGCCAAGGCGTGCAGGCCGTTCAACACCGATGCCTGGCGCGACGCTCCGCCACAGCGGCGCACCGCGAAACGCAGGCCGGCAAAGCGGCGGGCGTCGAAATGCTGGTCGTCTGGGGCGATGACCACCAGCGTCTGCGCGAACTCGCTGCACGCGTCGAACGCGGCCAGAGAGTAATGCAGCATGTCGCGACCGGCTACAGTGCGATATTGTTTGGGCATCGCGGCGCCGGACCGGCTGCCGGTGCCTGCGCACGGAATCAGAGCAAAAAGACGTGAAGTCACTGGTGCGGACGCCGCGAAAGTCAAAGTAAAGGACGGATTTTATAATAGGTCCTTCGCATCCACGCCATGACACGCGTAAACTTGCCGCTCACGTGTGACCCACCGGCCGCCTTTTCCCCTTTATGCCAGACATCGCCGCATCATTGCAGTCCTCTCCGCCCGTCGCGCTCGTCAAGGCCGGCCAGCGTTTCGCCTTCGACGGCACGCACGGCTCGTCCGATGCCCTGCTGATCGCCCGCTACCACCTCGCCTACCGCGAACAGGTGCCGCTCCTCGCCGTCGTCTGTTCAAGTGCTGTGGACGCCCAGCGGCTCGCGCAGGAAATCGGCTTTTTCGCACCCGAAGCCCGGGTGCGCCTGCTGCCCGACTGGGAAACGCTGCCTTACGATACCTTCTCGCCTCACCAGGATCTCGTCTCCGAGCGCCTCGCCACCCTGCATGACCTCGGCGAAGGCCGCTGCGACATTCTGCTGGTGCCGGCCACCACCGCGCTGTATCGCATGCCGCCCGCCTCTTTCATGGCGGCCTATACGTTCTCGTTCTCGCAGGGCGAGCGTCTTGACGAGGCCAAGCTGAAGGCCCAGTTGACGCTGGCCGGCTACGAACACGTGAGCCAGGTGGTGCGGCCGGGCGAATATTGCGTGCGCGGCTCGCTGCTCGACCTGTATCCGATGGGTTCTCCGCTGCCGTACCGGATCGACCTGTTCGACGATCAGGTCGACTCAATCCGCGCGTTCGACCCCGACACACAACGCAGTCTCTACCCGGTGAAGGACGTGCGTCTCTTGCCGGGCCGCGAATTCCCCTTCGATGAAGCCGCCCGCACCGCCTTTCGCAGCCGCTGGCGCGAAGTGTTCGAAGGCGACCCGAGCCGCGCGTCGATCTATAAAGACATCGGCAACGGCGTGCCGTCCGCGGGCATCGAATACTACCTGCCGCTTTTTTTCGAAGACACCGCGACGCTGTTCCACTACCTGCCCGAGCGCGCCCAGCTGGCGTTCGTCGGCGATCTGGACGCCGCTATCAAGCGCTTCACGAACGACACCAAGCAGCGCCACAGCTTCCTCTCGCACGACCGCGACCGCCCGATTCTCGCGCCGCAGCGCCTGTTTCTCTCAGACGAAGACTTTTTCACGCTCGCCAAGCCGTTCGCGCGCCTCGTGCTGCCGGCCAATGCCGGTGGCGGCTGGTCCACACCGCTGCCCAACCTCGCTATCGATCGTCACGCGGAGGATCCTGCCGAGGCGCTGCGTGCGTATCTGGAAACGACCCCGAATCGCGTGCTGTTCGCCGCCGAATCCGCGGGACGGCGTGAAACACTGTTGCAACTGCTGGCCGATAATCATCTGCGACCAACCTCGAGCGACAGCTTCAACGACTGGCTGATCGGCGACGAACGCTTCGCGCTCGGCGTTGCGCCGCTCTCCAGCGGCTTTGCGGTGCCGGCCGAAGGCATCGCCATCGTCACCGAAACCGAACTGTACGGCCCGCTCGCGCGCCGCTCCGGACGGCGCCGCCAGGAACAGGCGAGCAACGTCGACTCGATGGTGCGGGATCTGTCCGAGTTGAAGGTGGGCGACCCGGTCGTGCATTCGCAACACGGCATCGGCCGCTACATGGGTCTGGTGACGATGGATCTCGGCGAAGGCGAAACCGAATTCCTGCACCTCGAGTATGCGGGCGACAGCAAGCTGTACGTGCCGGTCGCGCAGTTGCACGTCATCTCGCGCTATAGCGGCGCGGATCCGGAAAGCGCCCCGCTGCATTCGCTCGGCTCGGGCCAGTGGGAAAAGGCCAAGCGCAGAGCCGCCCAGCAGATTCGCGACACCGCCGCCGAACTGCTCAATCTGTACGCCCGGCGTGCCGCGCGCGAGGGCCATGCATTCAAGCTCGATCCGCGCGACTACGTGAAATTTGCCGAAACCTTCGGCTTCGAGGAAACCCCCGACCAGGCCGCGGCGATTGCCGCCGTGATCGGCGACATGACAAGCGGCAAGCCAATGGACCGGCTCGTCTGCGGCGACGTCGGTTTCGGCAAGACCGAAGTCGCGTTGCGCGCCGCCTTCATCGCCGTGATGGGCGGCAAGCAGGTGGCACTGCTGTCGCCAACCACGCTGCTCGCCGAGCAGCACACCCAAACCTTCACGGACCGCTTCTCCGACTGGCCGGTGCGCATCGCCGAACTGTCGCGCTTCAAGTCGACCAAGGAAGTGAGCGCCTCGATCCATCAGATCAACGATGGCACTGTCGATATCGTAATCGGCACGCACAAGCTGCTGTCGTCGGACGTGCAGTTCAAGCGCCTGGGCCTTGTCATCATCGATGAGGAGCACCGTTTCGGCGTGCGCCAGAAGGAAGCCTTGAAGGCCCTGCGCGCCGAAGTCGACGTGCTGACGCTCACCGCCACGCCGATCCCGCGCACGCTCGGCATGGCGCTCGAAGGCCTGCGCGACTTCTCGGTCATCGCCACCGCGCCGCAAAAGCGGCTCGCGATCAAGACCTTCGTGCGTCGTGAGGAAGACAGCGTGATTCGCGAAGCCATGCTGCGCGAATTGAAGCGTGGCGGGCAGGTCTACTTCCTGCACAACGAAGTCGAGACGATCGAGAACCGTCGCCAGATGCTCGAAGCGCTCGTTCCGGAAGCGCGCATTTCGGTCGCCCACGGCCAGATGCACGAACGCGAGCTCGAACGGGTGATGCGCGATTTCGTCGCACAGCGCGCCAACGTGCTGCTCTGTACGACCATCATCGAAACCGGCATCGACGTGCCGAGCGCCAATACGATCCTGATTCACCGCGCCGACAAATTCGGCCTCGCGCAGTTGCACCAGTTGCGTGGCCGCGTGGGCCGCTCGCATCACCAGGCGTATTCGTATCTGCTGGTGCACGACCCGCAAGGGTTGACCAAGCAGGCGCAGCGCCGTCTCGAAGCAATCCAGCAGATGGAAGAGCTGGGCTCGGGCTTCTATCTGGCCATGCACGACCTCGAAATTCGCGGCACCGGCGAAGTGCTCGGCGACAAGCAATCAGGTGAGATCCAGGAGATCGGCTTCCAGCTCTATACCGACATGCTGAACGACGCCGTAAAGGCGCTCAAGGAAGGCAAGGAACCCGACCTCACGTCACCGCTCGCGGCCACCACCGAGATCAACCTGCACGCCCCCGCGATCCTGCCCGCAGACTACTGCGCCGACGTACAGGAGCGTCTATCGCTCTACAAGCGCCTCGCAAACTGCGAACATAACGATTCGATCGACGGCATCCAGGAAGAACTGATCGACCGTTTCGGCAAATTGCCACCGCAGGCCCACGCGCTGGTCGAAACGCATCGTCTGCGGCTGGCCGCGAAACCGCTCGGCATTTCGAAAATCGATGCCGGAGAAGCGGTCATCGGTCTGCAATTCATCCCCAACCCGCCTGTCGACGCGATGCGCATCATCGAGATGGTGCAGAAACACAAGCACATCAAGCTCGCCGGGCAGGACAAATTGCGCATTGAGACGCGCACCCCCGATCTGGCGGTCCGTGTGGCCACGGTGAAAGAAACCCTGCGCGCACTTGGCTCGCCCACGCGGGGGACGGCAACCGCCGCGACGCGCTGAACGCATTCGCGGACTCCACCCACTATGCTGCGGTGCGCAAGACGCACCCAGCATATTGGCGATTTGGCCGGACCAGCGTTTTTTCGGTATGATCGAAAGACTTAAAAGCTGGAGTCTTGTCATGTCTCACGTCGCTGAATCAGCACGTCCCGCACAAACGCCCGCATCTTCAGCCTCGCCTTCTGAGCACGCTTCTTCCCCCGTTTCGCTGCCTTGGGTCACACGCCTCGTATCGATGGATACGGTGAGCCGCAATCCGAATCTCGGCTTGATCGAAACCGTGCGCGACGAATTGCGCGCGCTCGGCATCGAAGGCACGCTCACGCACGACGCCAGCGGTAAATGGGCCAATCTGTTCGCCACCCTTCCTGCGCACGATGGCGAGACCAACGGCGGCATCGTGCTGTCGGGCCATACCGACGTCGTGCCGGTTGACGGACAGAACTGGGACAGCAACCCGTTCAAGCCCGAAATACGCGGCGACAAACTCTACGGCCGCGGCACCTGCGACATGAAAGGCTTCATCGGCGCGGCGCTGACGCTGGTGCCCGAGATGCAGCGTACGAAGCTTGCCAAACCGATTCACTTCGCCTTGTCGTTCGACGAGGAAGTCGGCTGTGTCGGCGCGCCGCTTCTGATTGCGGACCTGATGAAACGCGGCATCAAGCCGGATGGCTGCATCGTGGGCGAGCCGACCAGCATGCGTCCAGTCATCGCTCACAAGGGCATCAATACATACCAGTGCTGCGTGCGCGGCCAGGCCGCACATTCATCCTTGACGCCGAAAGGGCTGAACGCAATCGAGTACGCCGCGCGCCTGATCTGCTACATCCGCGACATGGCGGATCAGTTCCGCGAGCAAGGTCCGTTCGACGAACTCTTCGACGTGCCGTTCACGACCGCGCAGACCAGCACGATCGAAGGCGGTAACGCGATCAACACGGTGCCGGCCGAATGCCGCTTCCAGTTCGAATTCCGCAATCTGCCGACGCTCGACCCGGAGCCGATTTTTGCGCGCATCGATCAGTACGCTCGCGAAACGCTGCTGCCGAAAATGTTGCGCGAGCACGCATCCGCTGCCATCGAGTTCTCGAAGATTGCCGCAGCACCCGGGCTCGATGCGACGGAGCAGGCCGCCATCACCCAGCTCGTGCGTGCCTTGACTGCCGACCAGGACAAACGCAAGGTCGCCTATGGCACCGAAGCGGGGCTTTTTTC
>JBEKNG010000356.1:0-6193 GCA_049523075.1 Paraburkholderia sp. | reverse complement strand
ACCTGAAGAATCTACGCGCGCCGCTCACCGGCGCTCATCCGTTCTATGTGCTGCTGGAAAGCGTGGGCACCGATCCAGTCAGGCACAACGAGGGCTTCGAGGAATTTCTCGGCGGCATGTTGGAAGCCGGTGTCGTCGACGACGCGGCGATCGCGTCCTCAGAAGCGCACGCGCGCGATTTCTGGGCGATTCGCGACGCGCCGGGTGAATATCAACGCTTCATCCCGAATCACGCGGCGTATGACGTGAGCTTCTCGATCGCGCAGGTTGGCGACGCGGCGCAGCGCTGCGAAGCGCGTCTGCGCGAGCGCTGGCCTGATGCACTCGTGATGACTTACGGCCATCTGGGCGACGGCAACATCCACATTGTCGTGGACGTGCCGGGCATGGGCGAGCACGCTCACGACGAGATCGACGCCGTCGTCTACCAGGTGACGCGCGAGTTCGAGGGTTCGATTTCGGCGGAGCACGGCATTGGGACGAAGAAGCGGCACTACCTGCCGCAGTGCCGGCGCGAGAGCGACATCGGCGCCATGCGGGCGATCAGACAGGCGCTCGATCCGCACAACATCCTCAATCCTGGTAAGGTCGTCTAGCTGCCGGCTGGATTGGCACTTGGACAAGCTTTATCAGGGGGGGGACAAATCCCGCGGAGGTTCGTGCAACGCGCTGGTCAGGAATCTCGCCGCCTGTGGCTTGCGCGTCTAATATCGCTCGCCTTTCCCCCGTTCGCTTCCAAGGTTGCTGGGAGTTGGCGCTCCCAGCAAAGTTAGGCTTATCGTGTATCAGTAGCCGCGGATTGCAGTCACGCTGCGCTCAGCTTGGCTGCAACGGCGGTAAGGCCGGCGCCGAACACGTTGTTCCCGATCTGGTCGATCCAGTGCGCGCGGTCGGCGCCGCCGGTCACTTCGAAATCCGCCCACCATTCGGCGAAGGTACGGGATCCGGCCGTCACGCGTGACAGACGCACGCCGGCCACGTAATCGCGTACCGGCAGCGTGCCTTCGATGATCTTGTAGGTGAATGCATAGGATAGGTCGTCGAGCATCAGCAACTGCTCGCGCACGTATGCATCGGGGCCGAGCGTCAGGCGCCGTACGCCGCCGATGGTGTCGCCTTGTGCGCCAGCTTCCATCTCGCTGCTGATGATGCCGGGGTGATAGGCGGGCATCCCGTTGAAGTCGCGCATGATCGACCACACGGCTTCGATGGGAGCATTGATGACGTCACTGATATAAACGGTGTTAGGCATGGCTGATTTCACAAAGGTAGTTAGGCCGGACAAAGGCCGGCATGCTAGAAGCTCAACTGCTTGAACGCCTGCGTCTGCGCCGTCAGCGCCTGTTCGGCAGGCAGGCGTTCCATGGAACTGGCGCCGTAGAAACCATGGCAGACCTTGCAGGCGCGCAATACGTACTGGGCATCCTGCGGCATCGCGATCGGGCCGCCGTGGCACAGCACGATGATGTCGTCGCGCACCTGGAGCGCGGCTTCGGCGATACGGTCGATGGCGCTCACGCAATCATCCAGCGTCATGGCGGTCTCGGCGCCGACCGTGCCTCCTGTCGTCAGTCCCATGTGAGCAACGAGGATATCGGCGCCTGCCTTCGTCATTGCGACGGCCTGGTCCGGGTCGAATACATAGGGCGTGGTGAGCAGCCCCTTGGCATGCGCGAGCCGGATCATCTCCACCTCCAGCGCGTAACCCATGCCGGTCTCTTCGAGATTGGCGCGAAAGACACCGTCGATCAGACCCACCGTTGGGAAGTTCTGCACACCGGAAAAGCCCACGCGCTGCACATCGTCGAGGAAAGCGTCAAAGTTGCAGAACGGATCCGTGCCGTTCACGCCGGCCACCACCGGTGTATTCCGGACCACCGGCAATACTTCGCGCGCCATGTCCATCACGATCTCGTTCGCGTTCCCATAGGCCAGCATGCCAGCCAGCGAACCGCGGCCCGCCATGCGATAGCGGCCCGAGTTGTAAATCACGATCAGGTCTATCCCACCGGCTTCCTCGCATTTGGCGGACAAGCCGGTGCCCGCGCCGCCGCCGATAATAGGCTGGCGGGCGGATACCATCGACTGGAATTTCTGCAGTAGTTCGTTGCGTTCAAAACGTGGCAAGGTTTCGATCCTCGGGTTGGGGTAGTTCGCGAAAGAGTCGGACAGCGAGTTCGGCGAACTGTGGGTCATTGATGTGGTAAGGCACGCGCAACAATTGGCGGTGCGCGGTCTGCGATACGGTACGTTCGAGGGCCTCGAACAGTGCGGCGTCAGCCTCGGGATCGTGGAACGGCTGACCGGGCGCGTCCAGTGCCGATACGCCGCCCTCGGGCAAAAGGAAGCGCACGTCGCCTTCACATCGGTTCAGCCGCTCGCCGATCCAGGCACCGATGCGCGAATTTTCATCGGCATTGGTACGCATGAGCGTGACCTGCGGGTTATGCGCGTATAGCGTGCGGCCGCGATAGTGCGGCGGGAGTGTGTCGGGAGCGCCGAAGTTCGCCATGTCG
The DNA here is from genome assembly GCA_049523075.1 of Paraburkholderia sp. Lineage (GTDB taxonomy): Bacteria > Pseudomonadota > Gammaproteobacteria > Burkholderiales > Burkholderiaceae > Paraburkholderia. Next base: position 3,677 of record JBEKNG010000356.1, on the reverse strand, counting down.
AGCGCACCGCAGGACCCGACGTAAGGCGCTCGCGTGCGTGCGACGGCGCCGAAGCGGTCGTCGGTACAGGCCAGGATGCCGCCGAGAAGATGATCGCAAACCTCGGTCGTCGTGAGATCAAGCAGGCCGGTCAGCAGGCCGGCATCGAGGAGCTTTTCCATCGACGCGCCGCCGATGCCGGTGGCATGAAACACCAGACAGTCGTGATCCTGCTCGAGATTCGCGCGCGCGTGGTCGATACAGGCCGTCGTGACGCCGAACATCGTGAGGCCCACGGCCGGGCGTGCATCAGTGGGCTCTTCGTAGCTCTGCGCATGGCGGAACGCGCCGGCGATCGCACCGGCCGCGTTCGCTAGCACGCGGCGCGAGATACGGTTTAGTCCTGCGACGTCCGTGACGGAATGCATCATCGCGATATCGGTGGGCCCGACATAGGCGGACACATCGCCGGACGCCATGGTCGACACCATTAGCTTAGGCAGGCCAACGGGCAGCGAACGCATCGCCGGAGTGATGAGCGCGGTGCCTCCGGAGCCGCCAAGGCCGATCACCGCGCCCACATCGTCGCGACTCGCCAGGAAACGTTTGAAAGCCTCGATCATCGCTGTCACCGCGCTACCCCGGTCCCCCGTAAATACCGCGGCGGGACCGCCCGTGTGGGCCTCGGCGACAACCCGCGCGGAGATGTCCGCACCTTTACCCACCGGCGTCGTCGAGACATCTACGGTGACAACCGGCGCGCCGGCGAGCCGTATCTGATCGCGCAGGTAAATCGCCTCTGCTGCCTTGGTGTCAAACGTGCCGATCAGGTAGATCTGTTTATCGCGTGTTGTCATGTGGTTTGCAGCGCCGGTAAACTCGTTGACGATCGTAGTTCCCAAGCCAAGACATCAGATTCGAAATGAGTCTAGAGGATTAGAATGAGACTTGAGTCTCTTTTAGTGAGAATTCAGGGTAAACAATGAGCCAGGTCCGACACACCGCCGTCCAACCGATACGTCCAGTAGTGGAGGAAAACGCCGACACGGCCCAGCGGGGGCCGCGGGCCCGCATGCGGCGCGCGCTGCTTGCGAAGGCGATGGAGATGATGGCAAGTGGCCTGACGCCGTCGGTGGCCGAGCTTGCGGAGGCGGCAGAGGTGTCGCGCGCCACTGCATACCGTTACTTCCCGACTCAAAGCGCGCTTGTCGCGGCGGTCGTGGATGAGAGTCTCGGGCCGATCCTCGAATGGAAGTCCGAATCGGCGGACGCGGTCAGCCGCGTCGACGAACTTCTGCTTCACGCATTTCCGCGGATGGAGGAATACGAGGTACAACTGCGTGCGGCGATACTGGTATCACTGCAGCAAGGTGCCCTGGTTCGTGCGGGCAAGGGCGGCAACGAGGAGCCGCTTGTGCGCGGACACCGTATCGAGCTGCTCAGTTCTGCAGCGAGCCCGTTGCGCGACAAACTCGGCGCGGAGCGTTTCCAGCGCGTACTGCATGCGCTGTCACTGGTTTATGGCACGGAGGTCTTTCTTGTGCTGAAGGACATCTGGCACCTCGATATCGACGAAATCCTGGAGACCGTGCGCTGGACTGCAGGCGCGATACTGCGACACGCAAGTACCGACGAGTAGATGCGCCCGTTCGGCGATTTGTAGTCACTGTAGGGAGCGTTCGGCGATTTGTCGTCGCCCGTAGGGAGATTTGAGACGGGATTGCTCCGCATTGCTTTCGCTATCGGGTGCCGGTTACCGCCGCATCGGTCCAGCGGGTGCCGGCGCGACGCGCCACGCCGCCTGTGCGTTCGCGACGCACGATCTGGATCGGCGTTTCGCTATAACGCTGTACCTCGGCCGCGACGTCCTCGCTCGTCCAGCGCCAGAAGCCCGATTGCCGGTCTCCTAGAAGAATCAGGTCAGCACCCGACTCTTTGGCGAAAGAAGCAATCGCGCAGCCAATCGTCATGCCAGACATCGGCAATGTGACCATGCGAGTTTCGGCAGGATGTGCATGGTCATCCAGCAAATTCCTCATACGCGTGACCCGGCTGCGTCCATGTGCCTCCATGGCCTCCACGATCAAACCGTAGTCGGAATCGAAAGGCCCAAGGAGACAGGGCGTCGGGTCAACCACGTGCAGGGCAAACAGGCGAGCGTCGTACTTCCGGGCGACTTCGACGGCCGACGCTAATACGGTGTCGGTTGAACTCGCGCTGACGGCAACGAGAATTTTGGTGAACATTCTGAGTACCTTCCAGTAGTGGGACAGTGAGACCCGAAAGACGGCTTCTGCTGTTCGTGATCGATGGCCGTATCGTCGCGCCGAAGGGTTAGAGAGAAGTTAGCGCGGCGTGCCTTGCGAGAGACAGGCGTCGATGCCCTCAATACGCCCAGTATCCAAAGCGTTGCGGGTAACCGTAGACGACCGGAGGCGGCGCGTAGACGACGGGCGGTGCGGCGTAGACTGGGGCGGTGGTGTAAACCGTGGGTTGCGCCGAAATGCTGTTGCCCTTGGACGTCATACATTGCGCGTAAGCGGCGTCGTAACGCGCCTGCAGTCCGGCGGACGAATCCTGAGCCCGGTTTGCGCCAACTGCACTGCCGAACAGCAGGCCCGTGCCTGCGCCAATCGCTGCTCCGATCCCGGCGTTACCTGCCGCGGCGCCGAGTAATGCACCGGCGGCGGCGCCCCCTAGCGTGCCAATCGCGGAACTGCCGACGCCGGATTGCATTGCATTTTGCGAAGCCTGGCCGGCGTCGTCCGAGCGGAACGCATAATCCCGGCATGCATAATCGTCCTGCTGGAACTGGTTCAGCGGCATGCCCTTCGGCGGCAGCGCGACCACTGACGGGCCGGTGGGTGGCATTACGGCGCAGCCAGTCAATGCGAGCGCGACCAAAGCCATGGGTACTGTGACGCGTGTGATTCTTGAGAGGTTCATGATGTTCTCGATTCGGGGTTCGATGGAAGCCATCGTAAAGATCCCGAATGAGTACAGAATTAGCTGCGATTCTGTCGGAGCTTCAGCGGCATGGCGGTGCGGCGCCCCCGCTTCGCCACTGGCCTCAGCCGCCAAACAGGTTGTGACGGATCTGCTGGAGGTGACCGGTCAGTAATTCGCACGCCAGTTCGGCATCCCGGTCACGCAACGCCTCGACGATTGCGCGATGCTGGCGTTCATATTCGCTGCGCCGCTCGGGCGTCAACGATTTGCGCTTGAGACGTCCCCATTCACCCTGCTCGCGCACCTCGTTGGTCAGTTCAAGCACACGCAAAAAAAAGCTGTTGTGTGTCGCCAATGCGAATGTCTTGTGCAGTTCGCCATCCCAACGTTCGAACTCTTCAATATTCTTCGCGGCTTCCGAGTGCTCCAGACATTCGACCATGCGCGCAAAATCCGCGGCCGTCGCGTAACGGGCGATCAGCCCCGGCATTAACGGCTCGATCAGCAAGCGTGCTTCCATCAACTCGGCTGGACTGGTCTGCACCACCTCGCGCTTTTCGACAGGCGCCGTGGCCGTCTCGGGAGCATTCCAGCCCGGCAGCACGAAGGTGCCGCTGCCCACCGCCTGCGTGATCAGTCCACGTCCTTTGAGATCCGCGAGTACGCGCCGCACTGCGCCGCGCGACGCGCCGAACTCCTCGCTCAACTCGCGTTCCGCGGGCAGTTTCACGCCCTCGCGCAATGCCCCG
>JBEKNG010000355.1:0-6196 GCA_049523075.1 Paraburkholderia sp. | reverse complement strand
GTTCGGGCGTGGTGGTGGACGGCGGCGGTTTTCTGCTCAACGACGAAATGGACGATTTCGTTACCACGCCGCGGGCCGCGAATCCTGCAGGCGCGAGCGGTGCCTCGGGCGATGAGCTGAACACGATCGCGCCGGGCCGGCGGCCGCTGTCGTCGATGACGCCGACCCTCCTGCTCAAGGACGGCAAGGTGGCTCTCGCGATCGGCACACCGGGTGGCTCGCGAATCTTCACGACTATTTTCCAGGTGATGACGGATATGTACGACTTCGGCATGTCGCCAGCCGACGCCTTGGCCGCGATGCGTTTTCACCATCAGTTGCTGCCGCAGAAGACGATCTACTGGGAGCCGTATCATCCGATTACAGGGGATCTGGCCGAGCAACTGAAGGCCAGGGGCTATACGCTGGAGGGACAGTCGTTTAATGGCGATGTGCAATTGATCCGGATCGACGGCACGACGCCGCAGCCGGCCGCCGACCCACGCGGCGTGGGCGTGGCGCGGGTGTTCCAGTGAGCGGCGAGCCGTAATCACATAGCGATGGGGCAGAGCGATGATCGAGCAGACGGTGTTGGTGTTGCCGGGCTATATGAACTCGGACGAGGGTCATTGGCAAACCCGTTGGGAAGCCTTGCATGCGGGTTTTGAACGTGTGCAGATGCCGGATTGGGATCATCCGGGGCGCGACGCCTGGTGCCGCACGCTTGAGGCGGCGGTGATTGCGTCGGCGCGGCCGGTTGTTTTTGCCGCGCATAGCCTGGGGTGTCTTACGGTGGCTTTTTGGGCCGCGCAATATGCGAGCGCCGGGAGCCTGGCGAAAGTGGCGGGTGCGCTGCTGGTGGCGCTGCCCGATCCGACTGGCAATGCTTTCCCGCAGGATGCGAGCGGTTTTGCACCGGTGCCGCTGGCATCGCTGCCGTTCCCCAGTGTGGTGGTCGCCAGTACGGACGATCCATATGGCGGCATCCCGTTCTCGCGGGAATGCGCGGCGGCGTGGGGCAGCCGCTGGCGCGAGATCGGTGCGCGCGGCCATATCAATGCCGACAGCGGGCTCGGCGATTGGAAAGAGGGGCGGCAGTGGCTGGCGTCGCTCGTGCAGGGTGCAGCGGGCGAGTGAGGGTTGGCGCGACCCCTCACCCCGCTCTCAGATCACCGATTGCCCGCGCAACTGCGCAATCCGCTCATCGTCGTACCCCAGCACCTCTCGCAGGACGCTGTCCGTATGCTCGCCGAGCGTCGGCGGGTGAGCGAGTGCCCGCGGGGGTGTCCCGCTCATGTTGATCGGATTTCGCACCAGCTTCACCGTGCCGCCTGACGGATGCGGCAGATCGACGCGCATGCCTCGCGCGACGACCTGCTCGTTCTCGAACACTTCTGCCAGATCGTTGATCGGGCCGCAGGGCACGCCAGCGGCTTCGAGCGCAGAAATCCATTGCTGTTTGCCCAGCGTGCGGACCATCTCCGCCAGGATCGGCACCAGCATGTCGCGATTGCGCACGCGCTCCGGGTTGGTGGCGAAGCGCTCGTCGTCAGCGAGCTCAGGCCGTCCGCCGGCTTCGACGAATTTGCGGAACTGCCCATCATTGCCCACGGCAACGATGATCCAGCCGTCGCTGGTCTGAAAAGTCTGATACGGCACGATGTTCGGGTGCGCGTTGCCCCAACGCACCGGTGACTGGCCGCTTGCGAGGAAGTTGGAGTTCATGTTCGCGAGCATCGCGACCTGCACGTCGAGCAGCGCCATGTCGATGTACTGGCCTTCGCCTGTGCGATCGCGGTGGGTGAGGGCGGTGAGCACAGCGATGGTCGAATACATGCCGGTCATCAGATCCGCGATCGCCACGCCAGCTTTTTGCGGACCGCCGCCGGGCAAGCCGTCGCGCTCCCCGGTGATGCTCATGAAACCGCCGATTCCCTGCACGATAAAGTCATAGCCTGCCCGCTGCGCGTACGGCCCAGTCTGACCGAAGCCCGTGACCGAGCAGTAGACGATGTCTGGCTTGGCCTCTTTCAGCGACGCGTAGTCGAGCCCGTATTTCTTCAACTGGCCGACCTTGTAGTTTTCGAGCACCACGTCGCTTTGCGCGGCCAGTTCGCGGATGATGCGCTGCCCTTCGGGCGTGGCGATATCCACGGTTACCGAGCGCTTGTTGCGGTTCGCCGCGAGGTAGTAGGCGGCCTCGTGGGTATCCGCGCCGTCCGGCGTTTTCAGGTACGGGGGGCCCCAGTGGCGGGTGTCGTCGCCGACTTCCGGGCGTTCGACCTTGATGACGTCCGCGCCGAAATCGGCGAGTGTCTGTGCGCACCACGGACCGGCAAGTACGCGGGTGAGATCCAGCACCCGGATATGACTGAGAGCGCCCATATTCTTTCAATGTCTCCTATGTCGACCGGAGCTGGCGCTTCAGCGCTTAGTCCGATCCCATGCAAATTGTTGCGGTCGACAGAAGTTAGCGCTTCAGCTGTCGACCAGAGTTCGCGCTTTACCGCGCCACTCTGGTTCCGTGCAGAGCACTTACTCCGCCCCATGCAAAAATGTTTGCGATTGGCCTTGCTATGAGACGGGCGCGCCCACAGGCGCGCGCCCTGGTGATGATGCACATGTCGTCGTAGCGTCAATGTCCAGAATCTTAAGCGATTCCCGCTTGCCGGCCCATTCGGCCGAACGGCATAGGGCGAATGACATGCCTCCAGACACGGCAGCCGGGGCCAAAAACAGGCCAAACGGCTAATCCTGCCTGCCAGCCGGTGCGCACCGCCGCTCAAGGGCTCCGATCCCGTATAATCAGTCGTTTAAGCAACATTCGGTTGGCGCATCCCCGATGTCACCTCGGATGTCGCCAGATCCAGCCAGGACCGTCCCCCAGTACGCTATGAAAGCCGCCGAAATCCGCGAGAAATTCCTCAAGTTCTTCGAATCGAAGGGCCATACGATCGTTCGCTCGTCGAGCCTTGTGCCCGGCAACGACCCCACGCTGCTCTTCACCAATTCGGGGATGGTGCAGTTCAAAGATGTGTTCCTCGGCGCGGAATCGCGTCCGTACTCGCGCGCCACGACGGCGCAGCGCAGCGTGCGCGCCGGCGGCAAGCACAACGATCTGGAGAACGTCGGCTACACGGCGCGTCACCACACGTTCTTCGAGATGCTCGGCAACTTCTCGTTTGGCGACTACTTCAAGCGCGACGCGATCCACTACGCGTGGGAACTGCTGACGGGCGTCTACCAGTTGCCGAAAGACAAGCTGTGGGTCACCGTCTACCAGGAAGACGACGAGGCGTACGACATCTGGGCGAAAGAAGTCGGTGTGCCGACCGAACGGATCATCCGTATCGGCGACAACAAGGGCGCGCGCTACGCGTCGGACAACTTCTGGCAGATGGCCGACGTCGGCCCGTGCGGCCCGTGCTCGGAAATCTTCTACGACCACGGCCCGGAAGTGTGGGGCGGCCCGCCGGGATCGCCTGAAGAAGACGGCGACCGTTACATCGAGATCTGGAATCTCGTGTTCATGCAGTTCAGCCGTGACGCGCAAGGCAACCTGACGCCGCTGCCCAAGCAGTGCGTCGACACGGGCATGGGTCTGGAGCGTATCGCAGCCGTGCTGCAGCACGTGCACAGCAACTACGAGATCGACCTGTTCCAGGCACTGATCAAGGCGGCTGGCCGTGAAACCGGCGTGGCCGATCTGACCAACAATTCGCTGAAGGTGATTGCCGATCACATCCGCGCGTGTTCGTTCCTGATCGTTGACGGCGTGATCCCGGGCAACGAAGGCCGCGGCTACGTGCTGCGCCGTATCGTGCGCCGCGCAATCCGTCATGGCTACAAGCTGGGCAAGAAGGGCTCGTTCTTCCATCGTCTGGTGCCGGATCTGGTCGCGCAGATGGGGGAGGCGTATCCGGAGCTTAAGGAAGCGGAACAACGCGTGATCGACGTGCTGCGTCAGGAAGAAGAGCGCTTCTTCGAGACCATCGAGCACGGCATGTCCATCCTTGAAAGCGCACTGGCCGATCTCGACGCGAAGGGCGGCAAGACGCTGGACGGCGAACTGGCATTCAAGCTGCACGACACCTACGGTTTCCCGCTGGATCTCACGGCAGACGTGTGCCGCGAACGTGAAGTGACGGTCGACGAAGCCGCCTTCGACGAAGCCATGGCGCGTCAGCGCGATCAGGCGCGCGCGGCCGGCAAGTTCAAGATGGCGCAAGGCCTCGAGTATTCGGGCGCGAAGACTACGTTCCACGGCTACGAAGAAATCGTCTTCGACGACGCGAAGGTTATCGCGTTGTACGTGGATGGCGCGTCGGTCAAGGAAGTGACGCAAGGCCACCAGGCCGTGGTCGTGCTGGATCACACGCCGTTCTACGCGGAATCGGGTGGCCAGGTCGGCGACGCAGGCGTGCTCGCCAACGCGAGCGTGCGCTTTGCGGTCGCGGATACGCTGAAGGTGCAAGCCGATGTGGTGGGCCACCACGGCACGCTCGAGCAGGGCACGCTGAAAGTCGGCGACGTCGTGAAGGCGGAAATCGACGCAGTGCGTCGTGCCCGCACCGAGCGCAACCACTCGGTCACCCACCTGATGCACAAAGCGCTGCGCGAAGTACTTGGCGCGCACGTGCAGCAGAAGGGGTCGCTCGTGGATCCGGACAAGACTCGTTTCGACTTCGCGCACAACGCGCCGATGACCGACGAGCAGATCCGCCAGGTCGAAGCCATCGTTAATGCGGAAGTGCTGGCGAATGCGCCGGGCATCGTACGCGTGATGCCGTTCGACGAAGCGGTGAAGGGCGGCGCCATGGCGCTGTTCGGCGAAAAGTACGGCGACGAAGTGCGCGTGCTGGATCTAGGCTTCTCGCGCGAACTGTGCGGCGGTACTCACGTGCATCGCACCGGAGATATCGGCTTCTTCAAGATCGTGATGGAAGGCGGCGTCGCAGCCGGCATCCGTCGCGTGGAAGCGATCACTGGCGACAACGCGGTGCGCTACGTGCAGGAGTTGGATTCACGCATCAACGCGGCAGCTGCTGCGCTGAAGGCACAGCCGTCGGAACTTACCCAGCGGATCGTCCAGGTGCAGGAGCAGGTGAAGGCGCTGGAAAAGGAACTCGGCGCGCTCAAGTCGAAGATGGCTTCGAGCCAGGGCGACGAACTGGCCGGCCAGGCGATCGAAGTCGCGGGCGTGCACGTGCTGGCGGCTACGCTGGACGGCGCGGACGTGAAGACGCTGCGCGAAACGGTCGACAAGCTGAAGGACAAGCTGAAGAGCGCGGCCATCGTGCTGGCTTCGGTGGAAGGCGGCAAGGTCAGCCTGATCGCGGGTGTGACGGCGGAGGCGAGCAAGAAGGTGAAGGCCGGCGAACTGGTCAATTTCGTGGCGCAGCAGGTGGGCGGCAAGGGCGGTGGCCGTCCCGACATGGCGCAAGCCGGCGGTACTGAACCGGCCAATCTGCCGACGGCCCTGGCAGGCGTGAAGGGCTGGGTCGAAGCGCAGTTGTAAGTCTCCGGGATTGCCTTGCTTCTGAAGCGGGGCGACCAAAGCAAAAGAGCCGCGAGCGTAAAAACTCGCGGCTCTTTTGTTTGGGCGGCCGTGTCTCCAACCTTTACACCATCTCCAACCCCGCTTTGCTCTGTCCCAACGCAGGCGCAGGCGGCGCCAGATTGCTGTTGGCCAGCAAGGCCTCACGCAATGCCTTGAGCGCCGACGAGAAATGACCGCGCCGCCAGACCAGCAATGTATCGATCGCACCCAGGTCAGCTAGCGAATGAATCGCGATGTTGTTCATGTCGTGCTGCAATTCGAGCACCGAGCGCGGCGCGACGGCCACGCCCGCCCCGGCGGCCACGCACGCCACGATCGCGTGGTACGAGCCGAGCTCCAGTACACGCGCCGGGCGGATACCGTGCTCCAGGTACCACTTCTCGACGTAAGTGCGATACGCACAGCCGCGCTCGAACGCGATCAACGTCGACAGGGCGATATCGCGCGCCTCGCGAATCGGCCGATGGCCGCGCGGCGTCAGCATCACCAGTTCCTCGCGAAACACCGGCACGGCCTCGAACAGATCGCCGGCCCACTCCGGCTCAAGCGGCGTGGCGATCAGCGCGGCGTCTACCTCGTATTCCCGCACTCGCTCGATCAGGCGACCGCTGGTGCCGGTCTCGAGTTCGAGTGCGACTTCGGGCCAGCTCTGGTGAT
>JBEKNG010000354.1:0-6206 GCA_049523075.1 Paraburkholderia sp. | reverse complement strand
CGCCGCGCCAATCACGCGGGCGAGGTCGAGCCGATCGCCGTGCAGATCGCCGGCGCGGATCCGGCCATGATGGCCGAAGCGGCCCGCTACAACGTCGCCAACGGCGCGCAGATCATCGACATCAACATGGGCTGTCCGGCCAAGAAAGTGTGCAATGTGGCCGCCGGCTCCGCGCTCTTGCAGAACGAGCCGCTGGTACAACGGATCGTCGAAGCGGTGGTGGGCGCGGTCGGCGTGGGGCCGGATGCGGTGCCCGTCACGCTGAAAATCCGCACCGGCTGGAACCGCGACAACAAGAACGCGTTGAGCGTCGCCCATCTGGCCGAAAACGCCGGTATTTCGATGCTAACCGTACACGGCCGCACCCGCGCCGACCTGTATCACGGTGACGCCGAATATGAAACCATCGCCGCGGTGAAGGCCGCGGTGCGCATCCCGGTGGTCGCCAATGGTGACATCACCTCGCCGCGGAAGGCGCGCGAGGTGCTCGCCGCCACCGGCGCCGACGCGATCATGATCGGCCGCGCGGCGCAGGGCCGCCCGTGGCTGTTCCGCGAGATCGAGCATTTCCTGCAAACCGGCGAGTTGTTGCCGCCGCCGCGCATCGACGAAATCCAGCAGGTCATGAACGAGCATCTGGAAGATCACTACGCGTTTTACGGCGAATTTACAGGTGTACGCACAGCACGCAAGCACATCGGCTGGTACACTCGCGGCCTTTCTGGCGCCAATGTGTTCCGGCACCGCATGAATACGCTGGACACGACGCGCGAACAACTCCTCGCCGTCAACGAGTTCTTCGACGCCCAAAGGGCGCTCTCCGACCGCCTCGTCTACGTGGAAGAGGATGTCAACCCGAACGGCGAGCCGGACCACTCCGACCGACTAGCAGCATGAGCAAGAACAATATCGAACAATCAGTCCGCGACAGCCTGGGCATGTATTTCCAGGACCTCGACGGCTCCAATCCGCACGACGTCTACGACATGGTTATTTCGTGTGTCGAGAAACCGTTGCTCGAGGTGGTGCTCGAGCAGGCCGGCGGCAATCAGTCGCTGGCCGCGGAGTATCTCGGCATCAACCGCAATACGCTGCGCAAGAAGCTGCAACAGCACGGTTTGCTGTAGCTCATTGTAATTTCTTGGCGCCCTGCCACGTACCCCTTCGGCTTCTCATTCTTCATCATGATCAAGCAAGCGCTCATCTCCGTTTCCGACAAGTCAGGCATCGTCGATTTCGCCAAATCGCTGTCTGACCTCGGCGTCAAGATCCTGTCCACCGGCGGCACCGCGAAACTGCTCGCGGACGCGGGCCTCGCCGTCACCGAAGTCGCGGACTACACGGGCTTCCCGGAAATGCTCGACGGGCGCGTGAAAACGCTGCATCCGAAGGTGCACGGCGGGATCCTCGCGCGCCGCGACCTGCCGGAACACATGGCGGCGCTTCAAAAGCACAACATTCCGACGATCGACCTGCTGGTCGTGAATCTGTACCCGTTCGTGCAGACCGTGGCGAAGGAAGAGTGCTCGCTGGAAGACGCGATCGAGAACATCGACATCGGCGGCCCGACCATGCTGCGCTCCGCCGCAAAGAACCATCGCGACGTGACGGTGGTGGTCGATCCGATCGACTACGCAACCGTGCTCGACGAAATGCGTGCAAACGGCAACGCGGTGTCGTACAAGACGAACTTCCGTCTGGCAACCAAGGTGTTCGCGCACACCGCGCAGTACGACGGCGCGATCACGAACTACCTGACGAGCCTGACCGAAGAGCTGCAGCATTCGTCGCGCAACACCTACCCGGCCACCTTCAATCTGGCGTTCGACAAGGTGCAGGACCTGCGCTACGGCGAAAACCCGCACCAGAGCGCCGCGTTCTACCGCGACCTGTCGGTGCCGGCTGGCGCGCTGGCGAACTACCAGCAGTTGCAAGGCAAGGAGCTGTCGTACAACAACATCGCCGATTCCGATGCCGCGTGGGAATGCGTGAAGACCTTCGACGTGCCGGCCTGCGTCATCGTCAAGCACGCCAATCCGTGCGGCGTGGCCGTGGGCGCGGATGCGAACGAAGCGTACGCAAAGGCGTTACAAACCGATCCGACCTCGGCATTCGGCGGCATCATCGCGTTTAACCGTGAAGTGGACGAAGCGGCGGCGCAAGCCGTGGCCAAACAATTCGTCGAAGTGCTGATTGCGCCTTCGTTCAGCGCGGCAGCGCGTCAGGTGTTCGAAGCGAAGAAAAATGTGCGTCTGCTGGAAATCGCTTTGGGCGACGGTCATAACGCGTTCGATCTGAAGCGCGTGGGTGGCGGTCTGCTGGTGCAATCGCTCGATTCGCACAATGTGCAGCCGCATGAACTACGCGTCGTCACGAAGCGTCATCCGACGCCGAAGGAAATGGACGATCTGCTGTTCGCATGGCGTGTGGCGAAGTACGTGAAGTCGAATGCCATTGTGTTCTGCGGCAATGGCATGACGCTGGGCGTCGGTGCAGGCCAGATGAGCCGTGTGGACTCGGCGCGGATTGCGAGCATCAAGGCGCAGAACGCGGGTCTGACGCTGGCAGGTTCGGCTGTGGCGTCGGATGCGTTCTTCCCGTTCCGCGACGGTCTCGATGTGGTGGTCGCAGCAGGCGCAACCTGCGTGATCCAGCCGGGTGGTTCGATGCGCGACGACGAAGTCGTGGCCGCGGCCGACGAGCACAACATTGCGATGGTGCTGACGGGCGTGCGTCACTTCCGGCATTGATTCTTTCTTGATCCTGCGATAGTGCGTTGTCGTCTTTTCTGAGGCTGGCGCGCCAGACGCGGTGACCTGAACGCAGCGGCCCGGCAGATTTTTCTGCCGGGCCGTTTTGTTTGGACACGCGCCGCTCAATCGTCGGGGTCTTTCCTGGCGTAACCAGCGCTCACTTCGGAGTGGGTACTGATATACGTGCTCAAGCCCAGCCCGTGCTGAGCCAATCGACTCATCTCAGCCACATGATCCGCCCCGGCGCTCGCATCTGTGTACCAATAGGTCACGCCGGTCCTGAAGCGAACCGCAATGCAGCCGTTAGCGAGCGCGTAAGCCTCGACGCCCGAATCACCGCTTAGATTTCGATAGCGTTCCATGCGTGCCTCCTCGGCCGAATTCCGGTTGTCCCGACTACCCCTGACGCTCGCTTCCGGCTGCCTCTAGCCCGGCGAACCTTTATTCGTGACTCAGCGGCTCGCACACTCCGCCGCGTGTTCTGTTCGTTGTAGTATCGCAGGCACTTAGTTCGCAGCGCATCTCATGAGAATTCTCGGTATCGACCCCGGCTTGCGTGTCACCGGCTTCGGCGTGATCGACCAGAACGGTCATCAACTCACCTACGTGGCAAGTGGCATCATCAAGACCGCCGATGCCGACTTGCCGTCGCGCCTGGGCACGATCTTCGAAGGCATTTCGACGCTCGTCCGCCAGCACGCCCCCGATCAGTCCGCGATCGAAAAGGTGTTCGTCAACGTCAACCCGCAATCCACGCTCCTGCTCGGCCAGGCGCGCGGCGCGGCAATCTGCGGGCTGGTAGCGGGCGGCGTGCCGGTGGCCGAATATACCGCGCTGCAGTTGAAGCAGGCAGTGGTGGGTTATGGCCGCGCCACCAAGGAGCAGATGCAGCAGATGGTGGTGCGTCTCCTGAATCTCTCCGGCGTGCCCAGCGCCGATGCTGCCGACGCGCTCGGCATGGCGATCTGTCACGCTCACGGGGGCAGCACGCTCAGCACGCTGGGCGGCATCGCGCCCTCGCTCGCCAAGAAGGGCCTGCGGGTGCGGCGCGGGCGGCTGGTGGGGTAACGCCTGCCGCGTCCGAACGCTCCCGCGCTGCGCTACACTCGCCCTTTCTCTCACGATTGAATCCGCCATGATCGGTCGCATTGCCGGCGTCCTGCTGGAAAAGAATCCGCCACACCTGCTCGTCGATTGCAACGGCGTGGGCTACGAGGTCGACGTGCCGATGAGCACGTTCTACAACCTGCCCTCAACTGGCGAACGGGTGGTCCTGCTCACCCAGCTCATCGTGCGTGAAGACGCCCATCTGCTGTTCGGTTTCGGCACCGCAGAGGAGCGCGCCACCTTCCGCGAACTGCTGAAGATCAGCGGCATCGGCGCACGTATGGCGCTCGGGGTACTCTCCGGCATGAGCGTGCACGAACTGGCGCAAACCGTCACGATGCAGGATGCAGCGCGGCTGACGCGCGTGCCGGGCATCGGCAAGAAGACGGCGGAACGGCTGCTCCTCGAACTGAAGGGCAAGATCGGCGCCGACCTGGGCACGATGGCGGGCGCAGTGTCGGCATCCGACCATGCCTCCGATATCCTGAACGCATTGCTCGCATTGGGTTACTCCGAAAAAGAAGCTTTGGCAGCCGTCAAGAACGTGCCGGCGGGCACGGGGGTCTCCGAAGGTATCAAGCTCGCCCTGAAGGCGCTCTCGAAGGCTTGACGGGAAACCAGGCGTCTTGCTTGCGTTGGACTAGAGCTTCGCACGCCACGGCCCACCGCGCACCCTGGCCGTTTGGCCCGCTTCGGCGGCGAGCGCCGCGCGGTACAATGCATCCATGATCGAAAACGACAAACTCGCCGCTGAGCGCATCATCGCTGCCACGCCCGTATCCCCGAACGAAGAAGCGTTCGAGCGTGCGTTGCGCCCGCGTCAGCTCGAGGAGTACGTCGGGCAGGAAAAGGTGCGCGGCCAGCTTGAAATCTTCATCGAGGCCGCCAAGCGCCGCTCTGAATCACTCGATCACGTGCTGCTATTCGGCCCACCGGGCCTCGGCAAGACCACGCTCGCGCACATCATCGCCCGGGAAATGGGTGTCAATCTGCGGCAAACGTCCGGCCCCGTGCTCGAACGCGCAGGCGACCTCGCAGCGCTGCTGACGAACCTCGAAAAGAACGATGTGCTGTTCATCGACGAAATCCACCGGCTCTCGCCGGTCGTCGAGGAAATCCTGTATCCGGCGCTCGAGGATTATCAGATCGACATCATGATCGGCGAAGGGCCCGCAGCGCGCAGCGTCAAGCTCGATCTGCAGCCGTTCACGCTGGTCGGTGCCACCACCCGTGCCGGCATGCTGACCAACCCGCTGCGCGATCGCTTCGGCATCGTCTCGCGGCTCGAGTTCTACAACGCCGAAGAACTGGCGCGCATCGTCACCCGGTCGGCTTCGCTGCTCCACGCACAGATTCATCCGGACGGCGCGTTCGAAATCGCCAAGCGCGCCCGCGGCACGCCGCGGATCGCCAACCGGCTGCTGCGCCGCGTACGCGACTTCGCCGAGGTCAAGGCGGACGGCAACATCACCGCGAAAGTGGCCGATGCCGCGCTCAGGATGCTCGATGTCGACCCGGTCGGCTTCGACCTGATGGACCGCAAACTGCTCGAGGCGATCCTGCACAAGTTCGACGGCGGCCCGGTCGGCGTCGACAATCTGGCCGCAGCCATCGGCGAAGAGCGCGACACCATTGAAGACGTGCTCGAACCGTATCTGATCCAGCAAGGCTTTCTGCAACGCACGCCGCGTGGCCGCGTCGCTACGCTGCTGACCTATCGGCACTTCGGGCTCGCTGCGCCAGACTCGTCCAGTCCGGTACGCGACCTGTGGGATTCGGCCGCGACCTGATTCGCCGGGCGTCGCGTCAGTAGAACCAACCAAGCCAGCAAAGCCCATAGAGCCAGCGATGTCCGATCAAGCCAGCTACCCCAATGAGCGCGCCGGCCTTGCCCAACGCCTCGCGCAGCGCGTGCGCTCAAAAGTGGCAAGCGGCGTCACTCACCTGACAACCGGCAGCGGCCCGACGCTCGATTACTCCTCTCCGCCAGGCGACCCCGGACTCTTCGGTCCCGAAGCGGTCTGCTGGAAGGTCCACGCCGATTTCACCTCGATGATGACGGGCGGCATCAGCGCCCTGCTGCTGCAGGCGTTGCACCCGCTGGCATTGGCGGGCGTCTGGGACCACTCTTCGTTCCGCACGGATATTCTGGGGCGCCTGCGCCGCACCGCCACCTTCATTGCCGGCACCACCTACGGCAACCGGCGCGACGCGCTGGCGCTCATTGAACGGGTCAAGCAGATTCATCTTGGCGTGGCGGGCACCGCGCCGGGCGGGCGGCCATACCAGGCGAGCGATCCCGCGTTGCTGACGTGGGTGCACGTTGCCGAAGTATCGAGCTTTCTG
>JBEKNG010000353.1:0-6207 GCA_049523075.1 Paraburkholderia sp. | reverse complement strand
TCGCGGCGACCCGGATCACGCCCCACCACTCGGTCGCTTTGCGCATGCTCACCGGCGCGAACCCATTGCGCGATAGCAGCGGCCCATCCATATACGCATACGCTGGCTGTGACGGCTGTGACGGCTGCGCTAGCTGCAACGGCTGCGCCTGCGCGTAGCGCGCCAGCATCTTCGCGTATTGATCGATGCGATCGGGCCGGGCAGCGGCGCGCGCGAGATTGAGCAACACGACGAGAGTCGCCGGATCCGTGTCGAGCGCGCCGAGATGTTCGTCGGCTGCCGCAAGTGCCTCGCTTAACAGATTGCCTGACTGCAACGTGCGGATCCCCGCAATGAAACAGCGCCGTTGCTCTTCACGCGTCTTCGCCGCGGCCTGCTCGCGGAACCAGGCGTCGGCCGCGGCACGATAGTCACCCGTCTGCAAGGCGTAGCGTGTGATCTGCGTATCCCAGCGCTCGCGGCCTTCAGGGTCTCCCGCCGAGAGCCGCGTGTACAGCTGCAGCGCCACATCGGGCAAGCCAACCGCTGCGCTGCGCTGCGCCAGCCATTCGAGATCCTTCGGCGCCCACGGCAAGCGTGCAGCCTGCGTCAACTGCTCGCGCAGACTCGCGAGCGCGGGGCCGCGGCGGGGATCGTCCTCGGGAATCGCGAACGTGCGCTGCTCGGCGATCGACAGCCGCAGCATCATCGCAGCCAGGCGCATATGGCTCGAACCGAGCGCTTCCATTCGCGCGGCCACCCGTGCGGCGTCGTCAATACGGCCGAGCGACGTGTACTGCGCACCCAGCAGCGAGAGGAATTCCTCGTTGTCCGGCTGGACCTTTGACCAGGCTTCGAGGTAGGCGGCACTCAGATCGCTCGGCGCACCCACCGACGCCAGCCGTTGCTGCAGCCCACCACGCGGCGACGATGCGAGCATCGTCAGCAGCACCACCCCAGCAAGCAGCAGGACGAGCCAGGCCGGAACGATACGCGGACGCTCAGCGCGCACAGTTAACCTCGACCGGTTGATAGTTCATCTGCAAGGCCGCACTCGCGGGCACTTCGAAACGCAGGGTCGCGCCGCTACGTTGCACGGCCACTGGCCGGCCGCCAACCTCGACACTGCAGGTGCCCGCGTTCGTTAGTTGGACAACCGGCTGGTAGTAGCCACCAAATTCAAATGCAAGACCGTGCGTCGTACGTTTGAATTGACGTACGTAACCGTTGGCCATGGCGATGTACGGCAGTTGTGCGTTCGCGGTCTGCGCCAGGTTGGCTTGCGTGAGCGCCACTGTCGCGGCACCGTCAGCGAAGTGAATGTACGTGCCATCGGAACCCACCGCGTAGCCGGTGACACCTACCGAGGCGCGCAGATCCGGCACGCTGCCGGAGGGCGCACGCAGTTCGCGCACTTCGCCGTCGCCGCGTACCAGCCAGTTCGAATCCGCGCTGCCCGCAGCGCCAGCCGGCGCGACCACACGGGCAACCGCGAAGGAACGCCAGTCGAGCACCTTGTGCGTGTAATCGACAACCCGCACCGGCAGCACCGGCTCTTTGAGCACCGTCGAGAAAATCTGATCGAGCGCACGCAGTGACGCGACCTTGGTGCCGCTGTACATGTGATAGTAAAGGTCGATCGGCTTGAAGCGCAGCGGTTTGTCGGTCAGATCGAAGGTTTCGAGTACCCGGGTAAAGCCGTAGAACGGGCCGAGCCAGTCGTTGGTGTAGACGTTCTCGTCCTGATTCGGCGCGTACACCTGATAGGCACCCGGCCCTTTGTCGACACCGATCGGCGCGATATTGGTCCAACTGTCGGCGCTCCTGGTGATGACCGTGTCCCCGCCATTGATGTTGTCGACGCCCGCCGCGTAGACTTTGCGCACCACGAGCGCGGGCGGCTCGCAGTTGCCGGGCCACTGCAGAATGACCGTCTTCTTGCCCGGCGGCGCGAGGCGCGAGTTGATGTAGTCGATCGAGCCGGTGATCTCGCGATCGATATTGAACGTGTAGTTCGGAATGTTCAGCGAGAACGCCGTGTCGCCACCGCCGCGATCGATCCGCTCCCCCGTCGTCGCGTCGACTTTCTCCCACTCGAACGGGTGAGAATAGGTGTGCGTGCCGATGTCGACGTACGGCAGTGCGAACATTTTTCGCGCTATCTCCTCGAGACGCGGCGAGATCTGCGGATACAGGCCCTTCGGCCCCACTTCTCCTTCAATGACCGACAGGGTCATCGGAATCTTGTAACGCGTGAAGATCTGTTGATACAGCGCTTCGCCCGAATAATCCGGTCCGGGGAATTCCACGCGCGACGCGAAGCCGTCGCCGTCCACGTGCGTCATGAAGAGGCGCCGGCCGTTTTCAGTCGTCACATTGGGCGCCGGCATCTGCTGCAGGCGCAGCGCTGCCGTGAGAAACGACATGGGCTGGATCGCCCAGCGTTCCTGCCCGATCCCGTTGAGCGACACGATCGTGTACGGGTTCATCGCGTAGCCGCCCCACGGCGTGATCGCGACTTCGTCGAGCGTAGCGTTGCCCGAGCGCACGCGCAGCAACGAACGGCTCGCGGCACCCACCTGAACACCGCTCAGGTCGCGCGGCCCCAGTTTGGGGTCGATCTCGGAGCCGATCAGCGGATCTCGCGAGACGATTTGCACCGGATCGTTGAAGGGACCGGCGACGGCCAGCAGATCGAGCGCCTTGCCGTCGTCCTGCCCGGCATCGAAACCAAACTGGCCAAGAAATGCGACCGGGACATGCGCCTCCATGCGCGCCTCTACCCAATTGCGCCATGCGTTGCTGTCACTCAGATCGTCGCCCTGGAACCACGCGACGACGCCGGCATACCGATCCGGGGTGATGTCGTCCGGCAACTGGCCGTTGGCGTCGGCGTACTCGACGTCGTAGCCAAGATAGTTGAGCGGAGTCGCGAGATCGCGCACACCTGGCGTTTCGTCTAGCGGCAGACCAGCAGCCGGGTCTTGCACCACCAGAATCTTGCGCGGCAGCACTTCGATGGCCCCCACGCCGACGATGTCGCGGGCAGCGTTCGTCACATACGGCAGCACGCCGTTCGCCACCACCTGCGCCGCCGTCTTGCGGGCGCATTCGTGATCGGTACTTGGGCAATATTCGAGCGAGACGACCGGCACGCCGGTCTGTTGCGTGAAGTTGCGCGCCGCGGCAAGGCGGCTCGTACGCAGCGCGTCCGGCACATCGGAGGGTTGCGTGCCACTGTCGTTGAGACTCCGCACGAGCGAGTCGCCTACCACCGCGTACAGTGCCTTCGCATGCGGGAGCGCTGCCTGCAGCGCTTGTGGGCCGGCGACGACGAGACGCGCGTCAGGGTGTGCAGCGTGAATGGCCTCGGCGGCCGCGATCGCCGCCGGCGTGTCGAGCAGAAAGCCGCGGTAGCCGTGCTGCCACAGCGGCCCGAGGCTGAGTGCAAACGCCTCGGGCGTCACGGTTGAATCGGCTGAATGCGTGCGGGCAATCCACACGGTATGCGGCAACGGATGCGCCGCCGGATCGAAGCCGCGCGCGGAATCGACCACCACTGCATCGAACGCCTGCAGCAGGTCGACCGGCAGGTTCGCACCGTAGAAGAACGCCAGATTCTGCTGCGCCGGGCGGCCGGCTGCGCCCGCGGGCGCAGCGTCGGCGTGCGCGGCTTGCCACGGCGCGATGCTCGCCAACAGCACCGTCAGCATGACCGCCAATGCCACGCGCCGAGGCGCCGGGCTTTTCGCGAGCGTGCCGGTCCACCGCGATATCGAGCGTTGTGGCTTTTTAACCGGAGCAAATATCCGGGTAATCCCCCATGCCAAACACTCAATAATCGCGTGCCCTGTAATCTGCCTAATAAGCGGCGCCGCCCCCAGGGCCTCCACCCGAACGCCGAAAATCGGCGCAATCCTCGTTAGCATCTGATTTCTTATGATCGCTTTGGATGTTTTATTGGCAACCGGCGATGCACGGCCCATCCGAATGGGCCAAATTTACCGATTCGATTAAAAAATCCTGCCGGTGTAGACCGACAGGATCCCAGATACAGAAAAAGCAATTGGCCGGATTCCCGCTGTGGCAAACAGGATGGATCAAAGTGCGCGAGACACAGTCCGAGACGGTGTTTCGGCGCGCATTTTAGCGCGTCTTTAATGCAAGAAAAGCGGTATTTTCGCAACACGTTGTCTCCTAGCCTCAATCAGATCAACGAGTTAGTGGAAATTACAACCCGAATCAGGAACAACGAGACATGCAACGTTTCACACACGCTAAATCCGGAGCTATGCGGATTTCATATTTGACGATATTTGACAATTTAACCGTACGTGCGCTACCGCACGGTTGTTCTATTTATTTGATGATAGGGATCTGACGCAGACGTTATCTCACAGTTTCGCAAAGCGCAACTATTCCTTTATGGAGAAATATCCACGCGGGTATTGCAGCTTTTCCGGTGATCTTTTCAACAGTCTTTTCGCGGCACTTTCCGGCGCGCTTTCCGATGCCGTTTCCCTATCACCGTGTGCCATTGCGGCGCTATTCAAAACTGCTATTCAGCGCGATTGCAGTCGTCAAAGAAACCCGCGGTTCGCGTGGAAAAAAATGCGCGATACGTAACGCGCGCCCGGTGAATCGTGACCGTAGCTGGACCGGGTCGCCAATTCCTTGCCGCAGCAGCACGCGCCACGAGCCCGTTCGGCGTCAATTGCGCAAACTCGCACTGGAGCATGGGCTGGGATGTGGCACGACTGGAGTCGGCGCCGGCATCGAGCACGGCGCTGGACGTACTGATCTGGAAAATCAGCCATCTGTACCGCGAACTGGACGCGGCCAATGCACGATTGAGCGAACACGCGTCGCAAGACGGACTGGCAGGTATCTTCAACCGGCGCTGCTACGAGGAGCGCTACCTACGTCGCTCGCAGAGACCAACGCGGAGCAACGCACCCTGTCGGTCCTGATGATGGACATTGATCACTTCAGGCGCTTTAACGACATCGTCGGCCATTTGCGAGGCGATGAATGCCTCGATCCGCTGCGGTATGGGATCCGCTGCAGTACGGGAAATCCGCGTTAGCCATTGGGCACAGGAGTTGCTCCTCCAGGAAACGGCGGCACACACGCGCTGGATCTGCATCGATGCAGGCGCATGCGCATCGATGCAGGCGCATGCGGCTAGCGGCGGCCCGCCGTCTCAGTCGTTCCAGCTATTCACCGAGGAGAGGCCCATGCTTCGCTACGCTGCAATTTTCTTCATCATCGCCATCATCGCCGCGGTGTTCGGCTTCGGTGGTATCGCCGCCGGCGCGGCCGAAATCGCCAAGGTCCTGTTTTTTATCTTTATCGTGATCTTCCTCGTGACCTTGCTGATGGGCGTGGTGAGACGCTGACGGCAGGTTCGCCCCGTTCGCCGCGATGCAACGCGGCGGCGCATGAACCCGGTATAAATCCGCCAAGGGGCTGCGGCATATTGCAATAGTTGCCGCTCCCTCTTGCAATAGTTGCGGCCCTGGTCACGCGAGGCGAGCCCGCAACGCGAGGCGAGCCCGCATCAAGGCGTCGCCGCTGTCGGATTCAGTTCGCTATGCAGCACCACCAGCCAGCGCCGCGGACAATCGGCCGCGATCCGCGGTCCCGGTTGTCCGTCGCGCGCGGCTGCCACGAAGCCCTTCTCTTTCGCAAAGCCAAACGCGCGGCGCGCATCGGCCTGCAGCCACATCGAGACCAGTCCGCACGTCACAAAGCCGAACACCGAAATGATCTGCGGCGACAAGCCCGCATCGATCTGCCGTGCGAGCACGCTGAATGCAGTGGTCAGGATCTGGCTCGCTGCAATCGCAATCAACACAACCTTGAGCATGCCTCGGAACATCGTCCCTGGTCTTGGGCGCACCATCTGTTTCTTCAGTCCTTCTACTTGTTTGTTTGAGGGGTCTCGCATGAAATGCTGACGCCTTACGCTGCGCGAGCAATCTGGCGGCGCGGCAGTTCGAGGCGTTGCGACCATGTCGCGAGGGTCCGTGCCGCCACGGCGGGTCTGCTGAGAATCGCACTGTCGTAGCGTTTGCCGTCAAAGCGCATGAAGTCAACGATGCGAAAGCCGTGACCGCGATAGAACGCAATCAGATGGGCGGCAGGCTGCGGGGTGTCGAGAGCGAGTTCTGCGTAGCCGCGCGTGGCGGCCCAGTGGTCTGCGAACGCCAACAGCAATGTGCCGAT
>JBEKNG010000352.1:0-6241 GCA_049523075.1 Paraburkholderia sp. | reverse complement strand
CAGGGCGATTGTGCGTATGGCCGAATCGCTCGGTCTGACGCTCGTCGCGGAGGGCGTCGAGGATGCCGGGACACTCGCCATGTTACGGGAGATGGGTGCAGCGCAGGCGCAGGGATATTTCTTCGCTAAGCCAATGCCGCTTGATGCCCTTCCTGGCTTGCCGAACCGGGAGCGTCTGGTAACCAAACCTGCAGAAATATCTTCTTAGCACTCCAACCAGAAGTGTGCGGTACCGCACACTTCCCGTTACCCATGTGCCGCAGCAGCAGCGCGGAACGAATCATCCTGACACATGATGTTGAAAGCAATGTCCTTGCGGTCCATGCGCCAGGAAACGGCGGCGTTCAGACGGCGATTGCAATCCTGATCCTTGATCGTGGCCGCACCCGTGGCGCCGACGCCGACCACCGACACAGCGGCGGACACTGAACCCCAACACGTTTCGGTCACCGATGCGGTAAGCGATGGGGCGTATGCAGTCGGTGCGCTCTTCACCGTGTAGCTGCCGGTGTAGCCGATTTCCGATTGAGCCGGAACTTGCTGCGTGTTTGCGACCCCGGCAAGGCCAGATCCACCGGTGCAGACGTTCACATTGACCTGATTTGCCGGTTGAGCAGTCGATTGCGTACCGTTGGTGATGGTGCCGCTCGCCTGGGTCAAGGACCGATTAAGTGTGCGTATACTAACCTCGCGGATCAGCAGCATAGGTCCGCTCCTTTCTTCTTTACAGCAACGTAAGCGATGAATAACGGAAAGGTAACGGTAAGCCTGTTTCTTGGTTGAATCCGCGACAAGTCGCAGAGCTCCGGCAAGCGAAAGCTTCACAGTGACGGGCGCTGCCGCGATGTGTTCGGCGCAGATGGAGGATACTTGCGTAGCAGCACGCCAATGCATTCAGCCAGGATTCTGCACATGAAGACTCTTTCTCTACTGACTCTTTGCGCTGCGTTATTCTCGTTCGGCGAGGCGGCGTACGCGCAAGTCGATCAATCGCAGCCGCAGCTTTTGATCAAGACCGCGACGCAGCAGGTACTCGACGAGGTGCGCACACGAGCGATTCAGCCCGATGATATTCCCCGCATCATGGGCATCGTGAACCGGGACATTCTTCCCTACACCGATTTTCACCGCACGACTTCGCTCGCGACGGGCCGCTACTGGCGGACGGCGACGCCCGCGCAGCAGCAGCAACTGGTCGAACAGTTCAAGATGCTGCTGATCTACACCTATTCGGGTGCTATCGGTCAGCTCCGTCCGGACCAACAGATCGACTACCCTCCGATACACATCGCTCCAACCGATACGGACGTGGTGGTGCGTACGATCGCAGTCAGCAACGGCCAGCCCGCCGAGATCGACTACCGGTTGTACAGCACACCTCAGGGCTGGCGCTTGTATGACC
This sequence comes from Paraburkholderia sp., assembly GCA_049523075.1. GTDB lineage: Bacteria > Pseudomonadota > Gammaproteobacteria > Burkholderiales > Burkholderiaceae > Paraburkholderia. The sequence goes on along the minus strand of JBEKNG010000352.1, from coordinate 4,839 downwards.
TGAACGTGCTTGGAGTCTGGCTGATCCAGACATATCGGCAGCAGTTCAGCGACAAGATCCAGCAAAGCGGTGTAGACGGTCTGATCCAGTTTCTCGCTGAGCGCAACCAGCAGCTCGCTTCGGGCAAGCAGTAAGTGACCGGCGTGTGTGATGGCGGACAGACCGAGGCCTAAGCCACGTTCGCGCCGGAGAGTAATGGAACCTGATATGACTATGGATTTGAGCGCTGTGAAGGTACGTGCGACCACAGAGGCGGACTGGGAAATCCTGAAAGCGATTCGTCTCGCCTCGCTGCAGGATAGTCCAGCCGCATTCGGCCTTAGTCACGTGGCTGCGGCTGCCTATAGCGAACAGCAATGGCGCGAACGTGCATCACCCAGGACGCAGCCTGAATTCCTGCTGGCCATCGATCAAGAGCAAGCGGTCGGTCTCATCGGCGGCGCGGTCAGCCCAACGCAGGAATACAACCTGATTGCGATGTGGGTTCATCCCAGGTGCCGGGGCAAAGGAGTCGCGGGACGTTTGGTCGACGCGATCAAGACACGCGCGATTGAGAGGGGACATCGGAGGGTCGTCTTGAGCGTTTCGCCGGACAATGCTCGTGCCACGAGTCTTTATCGTCGGCATGGTTTCGTGTTCTTGCAGGAATGGGAAGCGCTGGCCAGCCATCCCGGCGTCAAAGTCCAGAAAATGGAATGGCGGGAGCTCACACCATCATGAAGCCCCTTAGCTTCGCAGCGGCCCTCGTCGTGCTCACGGCGGGCTGCGCGTCGACATCGTCGCCCGCGAATAATCAGACTGCCCGGCCAGGTCCGGCCGACACGGATACCTACATTCTGCACAGTACCGACGGCGCGACGACGCCCGCTGACTCCACGTCAAAGCCGCCGAGGCTCAGCGTCGGTGTCAGCTATCCCGACACACAATTGATTCTGCCGTGGTTCCTCAATGACATCGTCAACTTGATTAACTATCGCTAGTGTGACCGCGATTTGCCGGAGTATGACTAGGTGCGGTTCCTGACGATCGTCAAAATATCGGTCGTATTTTCCTTAAGTATGTGTTTCGGAATGCCGTTAATCCGGGTTAGTCCTCCGAAACGGCGGGGAGCCACGAGCTCCCGACCTCGCATGCAACTGGGATACACGAAGATGTCCATAGAGCAGGCAAAACCACGTCAATCGTCCGAAGGCGCGATCATCGCCGAGTTGACCCGCGCAGTGCGCAAGATATCGCGGGATAAGATCGCCGATATCGACCTGATCAACCGCGAGGCGACCTATCTGGCAATCAACGCTTTAATCGAAGCTGCTCGCGCTGGAGAAGCCGGGCGCGGCTTTGCGGTCGTCGCCAACCAGGTCAAGAACGTGTCTGGCCGGATCGGACAACTCACCGGCGAACTCGGTAAGGAATTGGCCGGTCTCAGCGAACGTATGGTGACGGAGCTTGAGCGACAGCAAGGCCAGCGGCTGACCGACCTTGCATTGAACATGATCGACGTGATTGACCGCAACCTTTACGAACGCTCATGCGACGTGCGTTGGTGGGCAACCGATGCAGCGGTTGTCGATTGCATGACGGCTGGCTCGGTGTCGGTTGCCGCGCATGCGGCAAAGCGACTGTCGGTCATCCTGGATAGCTATACGGTGTACCTCGACATCTGGGTGCTGGATACGGAGGGTCGCGTCGTTGCGAACGGAAGACCTTCGCTGTTTCCAGTCGTCGATACAGTGAACGCAGCCCAGCATGAATGGTTCGCTGCGGCGCTCGCAACGCGGTCCGGCGATGAATACGCAACTGCCAATGTTGACACAGCCGCGGAATTGAACGGCGCGCAGGTTGCCACATACGCGACGGCGATCCGACAGGGTGGTGCGAGTGACGGAAAGGTCGTTGGCGTCCTGGCCGTGTTCTTCGACTGGGCCAAGCAGGCGTCGACGGTCGTGAATAGCGTCCGGTTGACCGCCGGGGAACGGGAGCGGACGCGCTGCATGATCGTTGACGCAAGTGGTCGAGTGATCGCCTCGTCCGCGAATGCAACTGCAAGCCGCGAGACTATGCGCTTCGACCTGCCGCCGCATACCGTTGATATCGGAACTTACCGTACGGCTGGGGGATCGCTTGTTGGATATGCGTTGACACCTGGCTATGAGACTTATCGCGGCATGGGCTGGTTCGGTGTAGTTGAGCAACAGCCGGGTCAAACACCGTAACCGGGTGTCTGGCATCAACAACTGCAAACGACATTAGCGTTTCTTATAGCCAACAAGATCGATTTCCACGAGAGCGCCTCGACCAAGTTTCGCGACACCGATGGTTGTGCGCGAGGGCAACTGAAGACCATCCTGACGGAAATGCCGCGCATAGACCGTATTGAACGCCGCGAAATCGCGGTCGAATTCGCTCAGGTAAATTCGCACAAACACCGTATCTTCGTAGCTATAGCCCGTGTGATCGAGAATCCGTGTCAGGTTCTTGAAACAAAGTTCAGCCTGGGCTTCGATGCCAGACGGCAACTCAGCATCGGGCGCATCGGGGTCGCTTGGCAGCTGACCTGTCACATAAAGCCAGCCGGCCGCTTCGACGGCGTGCGAATAGAGCGATGAAGGAGGCGGCGGGCTGGCATTCGGAACGACGTGATGGATTTTCTGTGTGGACATGGTGAGGTTTTCCGAAAAGTTGAAAGTTGCCTGATAGATGGATTCGACTATCGCAAGGCGATGCAAAGCGCACGCGTAACCGGTCGCTCTTTCAGACCGGGACGCCGAGGATCGATGTCTTCGCACACCTGAGCAACTGCTCGATATGCCGCGCGATATCGGGAGCCCCGGTCATTTCGCCGAAACTGCCGCGTGTAATCGGGCCAAATGCAAAAAGCCCCGCAACGAGGTTGCCGTCACGGTCCCTGAGCTGGCTTTGCGCGTCGACGTCAAGTCCAATGCAGGCCCCGTCGAGACGCGCCCGACCGGCGGCAAGCAGCGAGTGTACGAGGGGATTGGCGGAAATATTGCGCGCCGGCCCCGTGCAAAACACGATGCGATCGAATACGCGCTGCTCAAGTGTGCCGGACCGCTGTCTAAGTGTGACAAGGAAGCCGTCGCGCGTCTGGGCAATGCCGGCAATCCCCAACGTTTCAACGACGATCCGGCGCGCCTCGATCGCGTCCCTGAGCACGGCATGAACCTGCGGCGCTACCCGAAAGCGATGAACGTCCCAGAACGGCAGCAGCCGTTTGACGACGCGCCGTTGTTCGCGGGTCGGGAGTGTCTGCCAGACCCGCGGAAGATCGACGCGAAGCGCATCAACCGCAGGCTGCCAGCCGCGTAGCGGCATCTCACGAGCGATCCGCTCGCGCAGCATGCGGAGCAGCGCGCGAACGGTCGACGGAGGCTGCACGTCGGCGAGGAAATCGGTCGCACTGGAAAAGACGCCTTGCGACTGTGCGAGTAAGCCGCGCCGCGAGATTGCGGTGATAGGCCCGCGATGATCGCGTGCGAGCAGACTGACTGCGCAATCGGCCATGGTCAGTCCAGTGCCGACGACGAGGACCGAGGCGTCCTGTGGAATGCGCTCGAATGCTCCAGGCGCCCATGGGTTCGTGATCAATGCAGGGTCACGTAGCGTGGCATCGGAAACCTCGCATGGCAGGGCAGGTGCCGCATGGCCGATGCACAGCGCGACGCGATCGGCCTCGAGAGAGAGGCCCGTGTCGAGCACGACTTCGTGTACAGCGCCGTTGATGTGAATGGCCGATGCCGACGCGCACCAATGCGTGAGTCGCACACGGTCGCCGGCCGTGGCAACCGTGTCGCTCAGGGTCGCGGCAACGTAGGCGCCATAGTGTTCGCGCGAAACGTAGTGGTGACCGTTCGCATCCGTGCTGCCTGGATCGAGCATATCGTGCGCGACCAGCCAGCGCGTTGCATGCGTCGGGTCGTCGGCGAGCAGGCTCATCCGGTCGCTCGGCACGTTGATCCGGTGCAACGGATCTCGGGTGCCATAGGCGATGCCGCGGCCGATTTCCGCCGAGCGTTCAACCAGGTCGAACTGCAGCCTTGGAGCGATCTCGTTCCCGGCAGCAAGCTGGCTTGCCCGGATCGCATGGATGATAAACGCGGCGCCGGTAAACCCCCCACCAATGACGGCGATACGCAGCGTATCGGGTGATCTGCGTGCGACAACCTCACCAGCCCTTGCGTTCATGGCCTATCCAGCGCGTGAATGGCGGCTTCGAAGCACGCCACGGGCGCCGTGGCGACGCCGATGCCAATCCACCCGGTAGTGCCATCGCGGTGGGCGATGCCGGTATGAATGCGAACCGGCTCGCCGGCAGCAACGACCTTGCGCGCATCCAGCCCCAGGCCAACGCCGCCTGGACCCGCAAGTACCGGAGCGATACCCGGATGGGGAACGTCGAAAAGCGCGCGCATGCGGTAACCCGTTGCGCTCGCCGCTGGCCAGTCCTGCTGCATGAGCCGCGCAAGCTCGGGAGAACAGTGGGCGACTGCGCCACCCAGTCCATAGGCTTCCATGATTGCGCTGTCGCCGAGGTCGCCTTGTGCGTTGGCTCGTGAGTGGGGCGCGAAAAATCCGCCGTCCGGTATGCTGGCCGGTGCCGCAAACCAGCGCGAGCCGCCGCCCGCAATACGCACCCCGCATGCGGAGCCGTTGCGCGAAATCGCGGTGACGATGCTCGATCCCGCGACACCTTGGGCGCGATCTAGCGCAAGCTTCGCGGCAGCCATCGCATAGTTGAGAAAATGCTGCGGATTATCGAGCAGCCAGGCCCTGATCGGATTCTCGAGTTCCGCAAGGCGCCGCACGAAGCCATACATGCCG
>JBEKNG010000351.1:0-6242 GCA_049523075.1 Paraburkholderia sp. | reverse complement strand
GTAGTGTCTGGGAAACCTGGGGCAGAAATAGGTTTAGTTGATGGCAAGCCAATAGAAAAGCTAAAGCCAGCGCCGTCCTTGGGTCTGTCGGCCAGAGTTCGCGCTGCAGCGCGTCACTCCGGTCCCATGCAAAGCTCCGGTTTCTCCGGTTGACGACGCGTGTGACAGCATATACCAATGGACTTTCCGGTGCCTGTTGGGTACCCGTGGGGTTTCATATGGCCGCTTGACCGGCGCTGGAGGACTTTTTCGTCCTGGCGCGTAGTTCGCTCACCGGCTTTGAGGGCGGCCCTCGGCTGATCAGACCGGAACGACATCCAATAGTTAAGGATCCTGAACACAATGAGAATAGACTCGAGATACGACAAACAAGGAGTCATACCATGGTCGATGCTACCCCCCAAAACACCTTTCGTGGTCTTCCCTTGTCTCCTGAACAAGACGCCGAAGTCAGGCACTATATCAAGCAGAAAAAGCAGCACGGCGCACCGTGGGACACACCGGAACTGGCTGCCATGATTGGAGACATGCTGGAGCCGCCGGGCGAAGACGATGAGGGATCGGGCTCCGCCGCCGACGAAACGGAGGCGGCCACCGAACGCGCTGCGGCCTCTATCGACGAGGCCATGGACCCCATTGAGGCGAGCGAAGAACGAAACGCTGCAATGGAAGCTGAGGCGATGAAAGGCCCGAGGCGTTGACCGCCAGACTGCGCCTGCCCCGGCTGCCTGGACTCAGCGTGCGTTGAGCATGCACAGGGACAGATGCATCAACGGAATCAGCGAGACGCACCTACTCCGCTTCAGGAAGCATTACCAGCAGCTAATGTCGGCACGGTCCCGTACCGGTCCTAGCCCTGCCCACTTCACCTTAAACCAGCACGTCCGCAAACACCCGGTTCGCAAAGCGCGTCGAGTCCGTGCCGCTGTTCAGCACACCCACGGTTTTCAGGTCATCCGCATAGAGCGCGATTTCTTTCTTGAACGCATCGCCGACCGGATGATCGTGGTCGGTATGGCTCTTCAGCATCGCCGTCAATTGGCCGACATCCGCCTGCGGCGCATGCTCGGAGAAAATCGCCGCGGCCTCGGCCGGATGATTGGCGGTCCACTCCGTGGCATCGAGCAACGCCTGGGTCAGCGCCTGCGCGGTCGCGCGATCCTTGCGTATCAGCGTCCCGCGCACACCCAGTACGCAGCACACGCGGTTCTGGTATTCGCCGCACAAGTTGTTCGACACTTCGACCAGGTGGTCGGATTCCCGGATGCTCCAGATGGTCGGATCGCCGTCCGCGATCGCCTGCACTTCGCCTTTTTTGAGCGCTTCGCCCAGCAGATTCGCCGGGTACTGACGCCATTGCACCTGGCTGTCCGGATCGACGCCGATTTTCTTGAGCGTGATGGCGAAGAAATTCTTCGCTGGGCTTGCCATATCGCTGACGCCGATCGTGTGTCCCTTGAGACCCTGCAAATCGACAATCTGCGATGAGCGCGTGGCCAGCAAGCGCATGCAGCCGCCGTGGATGCCCGCGGTCAGCTTCACATCGAAGCCCTGCTCCAGCGGCTTGATCCAGCGCAGCGCCATGCCGACGCCCGCGTCCGATTTGCCGGTCGCGATGGCCTCGAGCAACTGGTCGGTCGAACCGGCGAAGTTAACCAGTTCCACCTGCAAGCCACGCTGCTTGAAAAAACCCTGCTTGACCGCAACCGGCACCGGCGCCGTGCAGATCGCGCCCGCGTTCCACGAGAGTTTGAGCGGCGTGAGTGGCCCTTCCGCAAAGGCGAGCGAGCTGGACAGGCCCAGCGAGCCGCCGCCAAGAGCCGTAGCGCCGGCGGCCCACGCGGCTTTGCGCAACCAGGCGCGACGCGACAGGCTGGCGGGAGAAGTATCGTCGATGGATGTCATGGTGTGCGGTTCCTCAGGTCGTTATTGGTTTTGTGTTGCGTGATCAGGCGACGCCGATGGCGACGCTCGCCTCATACATCAAGCCTCAGGGTTTAAGCCTCGAGCCCGAGCTGCGCGAGCACCTCGCGGCGCAACGAGACCAGCTTTGGATCGTCGCGATGCCGCGGATACGGCGCGTCGTTGTGCACAACGGCCACGATCCGCGCCGGACGCTCGCTGAAGACAATCACGCGATTGGCGAGAAACAGGGCTTCTTCCACGTCGTGGGTGACGAGCAGGACCGAGAACCTCGCGTCTTGCCACAGCCGCACGAGTTCGCCCTGCATGCGGATGCGCGTGAGCGAATCCAGCTTGCCGAACGGTTCGTCCAGCACCAGCAAGGCGGGATCGTTGACGAGAGCCCGCGCGAGCGCCACACGCTGCGCCATGCCGCCGGACAGCTGATGCGGGAAGGCATCGGCAAACTCGCTTAGTCCTACCAGTTGCAGGGCGGCATCGATACGTTCTGCGGCACTGTCGATTTCCGGCCTGCTCCACCAGTGTCGTTTGCGACGCTGCGCCTGCGGGCCGAGCCCGACGTTGCCACGCACCGTGCGCCAGGGAAACAGCGTCGGATCCTGGAACACCACCACGCGTGAAGGATCCGGCCCTTCGATCGCGGCGCCGTCTGCGTGGACGCTCCCGCGTACCGGCGTATCGAGCCCCGCGACCAGCCGCAACAAGGTCGACTTGCCGCAGCCACTGGGCCCAAGCAGCGCGACGAACTCGCCCGGCTCGACCGCAAAATCGACCTCCTGCAGCACCGGCAACGCCGCACCCTGGAAAGTGAATCGATGACTGACGTTGTGTACGTCGATGCGCGCGCCGCCGCGGTGGATGGGCGCTGACGTGGCGTTCACTGCCGGTACGGCTACCATTTGAGCAATCCTTTCTGCCACGCGAGCAAATGGTCACGAAAGCGGAACAGCAGCGTAATCAGGCCCGAGCACATCAAGGCCATGACCAGCAACGCCGCATACATGTTCGAATACGCCGCCCAGCCCTGGGCCCATTGCAGATACCAGCCAAGGCCGGCCTTGACGCCCATCATTTCGGCCACGATCAGCACCGAAAACGACACGCCGAGTCCCATGAACAGGCCGACAAACACCGACGGCAGCGCAGCCGGAATCGCGACCCTCAGGATCAGGAAGGTCGGCCGCGCGCCGAGCGTCCGGGCGATGTCGTAGTACGCGGCGTTCACGCCGGCGACGCCGGACCAGGTCAGCACCGCCACGGGGAATGCCGTGGCCAGCGCGATCAGGAACACGCTCGCGCTGAAGCTGGACGGAAAGAAAAAGAACGCGAGCGGCAGCCACGCGGTGGGCGGCAGTGGCCCGATCAGGCGCAGCATCGGATGCAGCCAGTAGCTCACCGCGCGCGACCAGCCGATGCTCACGCCGATCACAAACCCCGTCACGGCGCCAAGCACATACCCATAGGCCAACAGACCCAGCGAATGCACGACGCTCGAGCCGAGGCGCGGAAAGTCCTCTATGTAGACGGCAATCAGCGCCTGGGGCGGTGCGAAGAACGGCCGCGGCAACCATTCGAGCTTCGCCGTCAGTACTTCCCACACCGTGACGCCGAGTGCCAGGGCGAGCAACCACGGCATCGCGCCCAGCCAGCTGTCGATGCGCGACGACTTGTCTGTGTCGCCCGTGTCGCCCGTGTCACTCGCGCGCCTGCGCCAACCGGCGATGCCGAGCAACGCCGCGACGACCGCCAGTGCCACCTTGAGCAAGACGAGCTCGTTCGTATACGGCCAGTCGTCGAGATTGGGCCACCATTGCGTGAGCGCCGCCCCGCCTAGCCATGCCAATGCAGCGAGGCCGGCGATCACAACCCGCCGCGACACTTGGCGCGGCGGCGCGGACCGCTTCACTCGTGGACTGCTCGAGGGAATCGTTTCAGATTGGGAAGACACGGTGGTAGCACGCTCCGTCAGGCCGGCAGACGTCCTCGCGGACAGATTCAAGGCACAGCGTAACGGTCCGAAACCCCGTTGAGAATTATTCGATTTGTATATGTTTATTCGAATCGGACATTTAAGGTTTGCATGTTTTCGCGCGTGCACCGCGCAGGTGCGTCATGGCGTTCTGCCGCATACCGACGCGCTTATCAGCAAAACTGCTAATGGATATCGCAAATGCTTCGTTTGAACCGGCCAGACCGTTGACTACACTGCGATTCCATCTTGTCATAACAAGTTGCTCATGCCCAAAACCAATCTCGTGCCGTTCTCGCCGCAGCCGCTCTACGCGCAGATCAAGGACACGTTGCGCGGCCGGATTCTGGATGGCACCTACGCACCGCACAGCCAGATGCCCTCGGAGCATGAGCTGTGCGCGCTGTTCGGGGTCAGCCGCATCACGGTGCGACAGGCGCTCGGCGATCTGCAGAAAGAGGGACTGCTTTTCAAGCTGCATGGCAAGGGCACCTTCGTCTCCAAACCGAAGGCATTCCAGAACGTCACGTCGCTGCAAGGGTTCGGCGAAGCCATGTCGTCGATGGGCTACGAAATCGTCAACCAGTTGCGCAGTTTTCGTATCGTCGAGGCGAGCCGCCATGTCGCCGCCAAGCTCAACCTTCCAGAGGGGGCGGCGGTTGCCGAGATCCATCGCGTACGGTTGCTCAATCGCGAGGCCGTCTCGCTTGAGATCACGTGGCTGCCCGAAGTGTTCGGTAAACGTCTCGTCAACGCAGACCTCGCGACGCGCGACATTTTCCTGATTCTGGAGAACGACTGCGGCGTGCCGCTCGGCCATGCCGATGTGGCCATCGACGCCATTCTTGCCGACGATGAGATCGCCGCTGCCCTGCCGGTCCAGGAAGGCAGCCCGGTGCTGCGCATCGAGCGCCTCACGCACGATGCGACGGGTGCCCCCATCGATTACGAATATCTCTACTTCCGCGGCGACGCGTTTCAATACCGGCTGCGCACCGATCGTCAGAAGCCGCGCCGCAACGCAAGGAAAGCATTATGAATACACATATTCTGGAGTACGACGTTGTCGTGGTGGGCGGTGGCACCGCTGGTCCGATGGCAGCGATCAAGGCCAAGGAACGCAATCCGGACCTGAAAGTGCTGGTGCTCGAAAAGGCCAACGTCAAACGCAGCGGCGCGATCTCGATGGGCATGGACGGACTGAACAACGCAGTGATTCCGGGCCACGCGACGCCCGAACAGTACACGCGGGAAATCACCGTTGCCAACGACGGCATTGTCGATCAGGAAGCGGTCTATGCGTACGCAAAGCACAGCTTCACGACGATCGAGCAGCTCGACCGCTGGGGCGTGAAGTTCGAGAAGGACGGCACCGGTGACTACGCGGTCAAGAAAGTCCACCACATGGGCTCATACGTGCTGCCGATGCCCGACGGCCACGACATCAAGAAGGTGCTCTACCGCCAGCTCAAGCGTGCGCGGATTGCGCTCACCAACCGCATTGTCGCCACGCGGCTCTTGACCGATGCCCAAGGGCGGGTCTGCGGCGTGCTCGGTTTCGACTGCCGCACTGCGGATTTCTACGTCGTGCGGGCGAAAGCGGTGATTCTTTGCTGCGGCGCAGCGGGACGCCTGGGTTTGCCTGCATCGGGCTATCTGATGGGCACCTACGAAAACCCGACCAATGCCGGCGACGGCTACGCGATGGCGTATCACGCCGGCGCTGCGATGGCGAATCTCGAGTGCTACCAGATCAACCCGCTGATCAAGGATTACAACGGACCGGCCTGCGCCTACGTTACCGGACCGCTGGGCGGCTTCACGGCCAACGGCAAGGGCGAACGCTTCATCGAATGTGATTACTGGAGCGGCCAGATGATGTGGGAGTTCTACCAGGAACTGCAAAGCGGCAATGGCCCGGTGTTCCTGAAGCTCGACCACCTCGCCGAGGAAACGATCCAGACCATCGAGCAGATCCTGCACACCAACGAACGGCCGAGCCGTGGACGCTTTCATGCGGGCCGCGGCACCGACTACCGGCAGCAGATGGTCGAAATGCACATCTCGGAGATCGGCTTTTGCAGCGGGCACAGCGCCTCCGGCGTCTACGTCAACGCGCGTGCCGAAACCACCGTGCCGGGACTCTACGCGGCGGGCGACATGGCGGCGGTGCCGCATAACTACATGCTCGGCGCATTCACCTATGGCTGGTTTGCCGGTCATAACGCAGCGGACTATGTGGCCGGCCGCGAGCATGCACCGGTCGACGAACAGCAGGTTGCCGCCGAACGTGCGCGTGTCTATGCGCCGCTCGAACGCGATCATGGCCACGCGCCGTCGCAGGTCGAAT
>JBEKNG010000350.1:0-6289 GCA_049523075.1 Paraburkholderia sp. | reverse complement strand
AGGTCGATAGCATGTCTCGCGCTTTCGACACCTTGAGGAGTGTGATATGAAAGCCATTCTCGGAAGATTGAGCGTGAAACGGGCACCGGTGGCATTGAAGGGACTCCTTTTAGCGCTGTCGTGTATCGCCGCGGGTAGCGTGGCTGCGCAAGGTCTCAGTCCATACGACGATATCAACGCGTCCGGGAACAGCACCCGGTTGATGCCGCAGGCTGTACGCGGGAGCGAGTACCCCACCCACGGTGACCGGCAGGCGGGAGAGCTGAATCTGAATCCGACCGATCCGCGGGCGCAACTCGTCAATGGTTTGCCTAACAATGCGCAGTCTGGTGGATACGGATCGCCGCTAGCCGGCGTGAGGACCTATGTTCCGCCGCAGTCGCCAAATTGAGCGTCAAGGCCGGCCAGGCGGCGTCCTGGCACACTGTAGACGGCGGGAAAAGACGGACCAGTGTACTGCTGGATGTACCGCAGATGGCCGGCTGCTTTGAATCGGGCGTTTGATAGTCATCGAGCGTAGGCATGTCATGTGGCTGGCTCGAATGTGCGCTGCAGGGCCATCAGCGGCAACCTGTCCGGATCCAGCATCGGCCCCTTCAGGTGCCGGTTGACGGTTCCACGTTGAAGTGCACCAGCGAGCTTGGTTACTTCCAAAATGGGGACAAGTACACACAAAACGAGATACATTATCGGCATGCTAAGTGACTGCCTCGGAGTGACGAGAGCAGGAACGACGGACGAGGAAAGTGTTCCGAGGTCAGTCACCGGCGCTACTGCATCCGTTGCAAAAGTTTTGCCGATCCAAGCTTTTCGCAGACCGCGAAGTTTGCGTGATCGTCAACAAGCCCCACGCGCGAAAAATGGCCGCCAAGAGAGAAAGCCAGTGATAAAAGCGGCGAAGCTATACGAGCTTTGTGCCGCGCGCTTCAACCGCCGACAAGAGTCGCCACTATGGTTAAGATAGCTACCGCTGGACCGCAGGAACAGCGTCTATTCCTCTCGGACCTGTCGCCCGGTCCGGCCCAAAAACGGCTTGCCCTCGTTGTTGTGCTCGCGTTACTGATCGCCCTGCTGGCCGCGGCTGGGCCGCTCTCGACCACCCATGTAGGGAAGATTGAGGTGTTCATTCCGGCTTACACCACGGCCATGTTCTTTACCGGTTCGATCACCGCCATCGTACTGTTTGCGCAATTCTCCATCCTGCGCTCGCACGCCCTTTTCGTGATCGCGAGTGGATATCTTTTCACGTCGTTTATGCTCATCCCGTGGATGCTGACATTTCCGGGTGTGTATGCGCCAATGGGACTGCTTGGCCCCGGGTTGCAAAGTCCAGCCTGGATCTACACACTGTCGCACCTCAGCTTTCCCATGTTTGTCATCGCCTATGCCCTGCTGAAGGATGCCGATCAGGGCAGGTGGCTGTGGCGCGGCTCCGCGAACGCCGCCATTCTCTCGAGTCTTGTCTCGAGCGTCGCTGTTGTGTGCGTCGCAACGTATATCGTCATAGCGGAAGATGCACGACTGCCCCGCCTCGTTCTCAATACGGTTCGTCTTTCCCCTCTTTGGACTCCGGTTGCCGGGGTTCTGATGGTTTTCGACATCGCCGCGCTCATTGTGCTTTGGTCCCGGAGCCGTTCAGTGCTCGATCTATGGCTGAGGGTTGTGTTATGTGCGTATGTGGTAGAGATTTATCTTCTCACTTTTCCCGCTCCGATCCGCTTCTCCTTCGAATGGTATGTCGCCCGGATCAGCGCACTCTTGTCCGCTTTACTCGTACTGTTCGTCCTCCTGTACGAAGTAACGATGCTTTACACGCAACTGGTCCGCGCGGACCTTGCCCAACGTCGCGAACGCGAGGCACGGCTGGCGACCGGAGAAGCAATCGCGGCCACGATTGCGCACGAGGTCAAGCAGCCATTGAGCGCAATGGTAAGCAATGCCGATGCGGGATTGCGCTGGCTTGATCGCCCGGCCCCCGATCTCGATCAAGCAAAGGCCGCATTTAGGCAGATCGGCGCTGACGGCCATCGCGCGGCAGCAGTGACCGAAAGAGTTCGAGCTATATTCAAGAAGAATGATCTGAATAGAGTGGCGTTCGAGTTCAACAGCCTTGTCACGGAAACCATCGTCTTGCTGAGTGGCGACTTGCAGAGGCATCAGATCCTAGTTCGATCTGATTTGGACGAACCGCTTTCGCAGGTAATAGGAGATCGAATCCAGCTACAGCAGGTGCTTGTGAACCTGATCACGAACGCCATTGAATCAATGGCGACAAAGGACGGCCCGCGGATCCTGGACGTAAAGTCCAGCGTCAACAAGGGAGGTGGCATAAAGGTGTCGGTGGCAGACACAGGAACAGGAGTCGACTCTCATGACGTCGGTCGGATATTCGACCCCCTCTTTACCAACAAATTAGATGGTATGGGAATGGGTCTGTCTATTTGCCGCTCGATTATCGAGGCGCATAGTGGCTGCATATGGGTTACCCAGAACCAGCCTCAGGGCGCTGTTTTTCACTTTGTCCTGTCCTCCGACAGGGCGATGTCTGCGGGCACTTGATGCGTGATAGCCGGAGCTGAAGCCGATCAGCCCGGCCATGCTCACCTCATACGGATTGAACGGCTTGCCGCGCAGCGCGTGCACAATCGGCGCGCCGAGCGTGTCCGCGAGCTCGACAACCTCGTCATGGACGCAAGCTACCCCGCTGCCGCACATGATGGTCACCGTTTCGCAGTCGTTGAGCATCGTTGCAAGCCGGTCAAGGTCGGCCTCCGCTGGCGTGATGGTCGAGGGCGCACTACCGTTCCACTGCGGCATGACGGACGGACCCTCACTCAGCACGATGTCGCACGGCAGCACGATCACCGCCGCGCCTCGCTCCTTGATGGCCGTTCGCATAGCACGCTCCAGCACACATGGGAACTGCGACGCATTGGGCACTAGCTCGACGAAGTGATTGCACTCTTCGAACAGTTCCTGGGGATGAGTTTCCTGAAAGTAGCCGAGCCCGATCTCTATCGACGGAATATGCGCGGCGATAGCCAGGACGGACTGATGGTTGCGATGGCAGTCAAACAGGCCATTGAACAGGTGCAGATTCCCAGGTCCGCAACTGCCAGCGCACACGACAAGCTTACCGGTGGCGGCGTCGTCAGCGCCAGCGGCGAAGGCGGCCACTTCCTCACGACGGATGTGCATCCAACGTACCGAATCGACCTGATCGAGACTATAGGCCAGTCCGTTGAGACTGTCCCCGGTCACTCCCAGATACGTTCTACACCTGCAGTGGCGAGTGTTTTAGCCAAATACTCGGCAATGGTGTGACGGGCCATAAGCTACTCCTTGGCGACAGCCTGGATCGAAGCTCCGCGAAGCATGTTGCGGCTCCAAAAGCCGGCAGTCTTGTTAGGTGACGAAAAGGACAAGTGAGCGGATGCCTTCAATCCGCGTCGCCCGGTGAGCCTAGACCGCGAAACAAGCTCCGTAGGAGACTCTCCGGTTGCAAGCGCCCTGCTTCAATCTCGACGCGTCGTGTTTGCGCTTGACGTCAAAAAGCGTCGGTTCTCCGGCGAGGATAGTCCTGTCGTGAATTCGCTATCTTTGCATCAAGCACGCTTACAGTGCCTTCGTCCTGGTATGTTGCGCATTCGCAATGCTTGCCCTCTAGCTTTCGGTTGGTCCTGCAGCGCGCGGGCGTGCATGTCTTTCAGCGGCGGGTGGGATACGTGGGTAGCCCGCTGCATGTGCCTGCAGGATTGTATTTCCCGTGCAGGACGCCTCGATCCGCTGATAAAAAAGCATTCACGCTTTTCTGTCTAAGACGGCCTTTCGTTCCCGGTACGATGGCCGAGATCTACACCTCAGACCTTGGATAAACCTGCTCTTTTCGAGTTCATTCGCTGACCGCTGCACATCAGCGCTCACGCCAACGACCTCCTGCAGCGCGACGACAACGGATGTCGGCGCGCTGTCACGCTTTGCCAAGTAGGCGAGGAGGCGCCCAACTACCTCGATCGCCGCCTGCTCAGGGCCCACGTCCGAACGCCCTAACCCCCATGGCCTCCCAAAATTGCCTTTGCATATCGCACCCCTATACCATAGGCGCTGTGTGCTTTGAGAATCTCCATGCATCCATCGTAGGTCTCAGAGCGGCCCCAATCACGCTGCAACTCGAACATGAACTGGAGCGATGTCATCGGCACGGCGCCTGCCTGAACGATTCGCTGAACGGCACGCTCATGCGCCTCAACGCTGACGTCGCCGCAACTGTCCGTGGGTACGTAAATGTCGTAACCATCATTGATCATTTGAACAGTCGGAAACGAAACGCAAGCCTCCGTCCACAACCCGGCGACAACAACCTTCTTCTTCCCTGTGTTTTCGATCGCCTTTCGAAAGTTGATGTCTTCCCATGCATTCATCGACGTGCGATCGATAGGCGCATAGTCCGGGAACACCGATTGCACTTCCGGCAGCATGTCACCGCTGAAGCTTTTAGCGGCGACGGTGCTCAAGACGGTCGGAATATTGAAGAGCTTTGCGGCTTTCGCGACCGCCTGCACGTTTTGCAAGATTACCATCCTGTCGTGCGACGTTGTTCCGAAGAACATTTGCGGCTGGTAATCGATAAGGGCAAGAACGCATGAGTCGGGGGTCAATAATTCCTTAGCCATGAGGGGCTCCTGATGAATATGCTACGTTTGAGAAGGCGAAGTCCGCAGACGCGCAACCTGTCTACTTAGACTCGAAGTCTAGACGCCTATAAGCCCGGCGTCACTGGGCAGGAATTAAACGTTCTTAAATCTGTAGGTATCCTTTCTACCATTCACTTATTTAAGATCCTCCTTCCTACACCAGATGTTTCGGCGTGGACATAGAACAAAGAAATTTTCGTGTGTAGATGGTTTGCATCCCTAATTCCTGATTTCAAACTTCCCTACCTGAAATTTTTCGGCGCTTATGCCTCTGCCGCCCCCCAGATCCAGAAGAGCGGTTTCTGCGGCTACGCTTCAAAGACTTAAAATTCGTTAAGAAAAATTAATGTGCCGAAGAGCCGACCGTTGGCAGTCGAGAGTCATTCGCGCCAAATACTTTTTTGTTGGATCCTGGGTTGGCCCGTAACGTGTGCCGCTGGTGACGTCGACATCCACAACGGCCCATCCGAAATGGCTTCCAGAGTGGACAGCTGAAAACCCGCAAGTCGATCCCGAATCAAATATGCAGCCCAGTTGTCTGGGCAGGAAGAAATCTGCGCGATTCCGCTCTGCGCGAGCACGCAGACGGCTTCAGTAGTTAAGGAGCATCTACACAACTTGTTTTCGGGGCGCTGACCTTTTACTTTCTTCGCAGTGTCAGCGTTGAGAATATGTTGGGACGTTGATCGCCCGGCTTTTGCGTTAACAACTTTTAAGCCCTGTCGACACTGGGCGAGTCTATGATGAAGTTGTCGGCATGCCCCCCGCCCGAGCGGAGAGTAAGGGGCGGACTCTCTGAAAAACAAGTTAGTGATAGAGGAAATAAGTATGCAGATTCGCTTGTTTATTGGTGCCAGCGTCGTCGTCGCATCACTCCTGTCGACCATCGCTTACGCCCAGACAGACGCGGACAGCCCCAGTGCATCAGCACCTGCAGCATCGGACAAGAAAGCGCTGAGGCTTCAAAACCGGCAGACATCGAAGTCTGTCCGCCGCGCACTGGCGGCAACCAAGGGCCTCGTCTCAAGCAATATTGCCATTTTGGTTAAAGGCGAGGTCGTCACGCTAGTGGGCACAGTGCCTGACAACGCACAAATTCAGCTAGCAGGAGACGTGACCAAGGGCGTCCCGAACGTTCAAAACGTGGACAATCGTTTGATTCTTGAAGAGGAAGCTTCGCACTGACTCTGCGGACCTGGAGCGCGACCCTGGGCCGCAAGACCTCTGCTATGCGCCGCGCTCGCACGTCGAGAGAGCGCGGCGCGCCGTTCAATTCGGATTTTGAATAGACGTCCGCGCTGGGGTGTGGTGCACGAGCCGCGGTTTACGGCCGGAGCGGCCCGCCGCCCAGGAACGTGAGCGGCATCCCTTGCGGTGTGGCGGCAACCTCGCATCTCCTAATCCGGGGCAGCCGTTTCTCCTGCGAAGAGATTCTGCGTGTGCACGATTGTCCACCAACAAACTAACGCTTTGATGAAAAAAGGCTTAGGGAAGGTCTGCATAAATCATGCAGGAATTGAGTTGCCAAATATGCCGTCGACTGCGACGATTTGGGCATGAGACAAGCTAATCTGGGATTGGATTTGACGACCAAA
>JBEKNG010000349.1:0-6339 GCA_049523075.1 Paraburkholderia sp. | reverse complement strand
ACTGCCCTGGGCGGACGGGTGATGCAAGGTTACCTGTTCGGCAAGCCTATGCCGGCTGACGCAATGATCGCCTTCCAGCTCAATGCCGTTTAAATGCGAGCTACGCTACCCTGCCAATTCGTCTCCCAAACCACGGCGCACGCCAGCCGAGGCGGCTCTCTCTTCGAGTGCGCGCAGCGCTTCCTTGAGTCTTTTCACACGACTGACCTGGGATGGCACCCGCGCCACGCCGGACAAGCCGTCCACCCGATCCCGCCAGTAGCTGAGGGGCAACGGACGATCCACCGTCGCAATCCGCGGCAGCAGGTTTTCAAGGTGTTCGATATCTTTTTCGAGCTGGAGGTGATTCATTACTGGTCCCCGGAAATACCGAGCAAACGCTTCAAAAAGTTAACGTTTAGGTTAATGGCCGTTTGTTTCTCTGTTTTTTGCAAGTGTGATCGCTTCAGGTGGCAAGACTTGACCGTCCGTCTCAGTTTTATGGAAAGATGGATTTCGGCAGGTGGCAGTTTAGTATTTCAGCGTTTAATAACGCCATGTAGCAGACCGGCAAGGCCGGATAACACCACATCACTCGCCCTTTCCAAACTATTTCTTTTAATAACAGCAATAGTGCCACGACCCAGTGGCAGTATTTATGTACGATATAGAATGTGTTTTAAACAAAGGCTCCGATCACGCAAATATCTGGCAATGTTAATGTCCTTCGACGACCGATGACTTTATTCGTAGAGAAGCAAGATCTGGAGGCTGCCAGCCATCAGGCGCCAGGCGACCCAGTTGCCGTGCCGGAAGAGCCTCGGTCGCTCGCGCCCGGTATTGTCCGCAGTCACTTCGACACGCGCGGCGCGTTGATCACGCCTTTGCTGGCGTGGCGCGAGCGGGTCGGCCATGTCATCGACGTGCTGCCTCCGTCAGCGGGGATCGACAATTCGTTCAGCGCTTCCATTGACCGCTATACGGTCGGCGAACTGACGTTTACCGACTGTCACTCTGACCGCCTCATCCTCGATCGCTCAATTGCCCGCATCTCCACGGACCGGGTGCGCGACTACGCTTTCCACGTGTTCCTCGACGGCGGCATGGAATCGATCAACGGGCAATATCAGCGAGCTCGAAACACTTCGGTCATGGCGAGCCTTGTGGCATTGGACATGAATCAGCCCGCACGCATGCAGCGCAGCGCGTGCCGGGTCCTTACCGTTTTCGCGCCCGTGGCGCTGGTTGAAACGGTGGTTCCTGACGCGGACGCGTTGCATTGCCGTGTCATGGAAGACCGGACACCCCTGACGCGATTGGTCATCCAGCATTTCGCTTCGCTCGCCGACAGCCTCCCACGCATGAGCGCTGACGAAGCGCAGACCACCTTGCGTACGAGTGTCCAGTTGCTAGTCGCGGCATTCGGCAAAGAGGCGCGGCTAACCGGCAACGCGCGCGCGGCGACCCGTGCCGCGATGGTCAGTCAGGTGAAGCGTTATATCCGGGCCAATCTCCACCAGGCTGAACTCTCGCCCGAAAGCCTGATCCAGGTGCTGCAACTGCCGCGCCCTACCCTGTACCGCATGTTTCAGCATGAAGGTGGTCTCGGCACGTATATCCGCAACCTCAGGCTGCGCGAGGCGGCAGACGAACTAGTGGGCTTTCCGCATTTGCCCGTCACGGACATTGCTTATGGCCTTGGCTTCAAAAGCCCTTCAGACTTTACGCGCGCGTTTCGCCGCGCCTATGAGATTTCACCGCAAGATTTCCGGGCGCGAGCGCTGGTATCGCGCCGCCGTTAAAGCGTTGGGCGGCCCCGCCCTGATTTGCACTGCAATCTATTTGCCCGCAATTCGACGCTTCCTTATCTGACCATTTTGTCATCCGCGCGTCAGCATTGCGCCCTGACTGCGCCCGTAAACTGACATGGCGTTGTGGAGACCTGTATTCGGCACCGTTTCAAGAAATAAGCCGAAATCCTAACGTCCTTCCTTCAGGAGTCGATAATGTCCCGAATCGCTTATATTGCAGTAGCAGTTTCTGCCATTGCCTGCGCAGCACCCGTCTTTGCGCAGGATGCCCCCAGCGCCACTCAACCGGCAACGACCGTCGGAAACGGCAACGCAAACGGCGTTGTTAATACAAGCGCTCCCTCCAACAGCGGTGTAGGCATGGACACCAGCGGCCAGACCGCCGCTGGCGCCCCGGCTGGCCTCACCCGCGCGGAGGTGAAGCGTGAGTTGTACCAGGCCGAAACCGACGGCGAGCTCAAGACCCTCAATCGGACCGTCTACAACGGCGGCAGTTGAGCCAGCGCACGTGACTCGCAACGTGCTGAGCCCGGTGCCCGGCGCGTTGCCCGATGACGCCGGTAACGGCCGTTGACGCGTCCCTCCCGCGCGCCGGTCACAAAGGCCGGCCCGGAGGGGCGGCGCAGCGCTGTGCCAGGCCGCACCTAGTTGCCAGAGCTAGCGTGCAGCATGGGCCACACCATCGTAAATCTGACGTCGCCGCGCGCCGGCACGTACAGTTCGCGGCTGCGCTGCGCGCCGTCCAGACTGGCCGTCAGGCGATAGCGCCCCTGCGGAAGCCGCGCGAACAGATACGGTCCATCCGAGGTGGCGTTGAACACGACCGTTCCGTCTGATCTGGACACCTGCACTGCCACGCCCGACAGATACTCGCCGGATCCGGTCGTGAAGGTCGCGCGCATGTTGTACCTGGACGCGAGTCCGCGCAACGCCGCGACTTCATCCTGGCCCACGCCACCCGTCACATAAGCGATACCGTGGTTGTCATGTGCGACCGGTATGTCGCTGGGCACCGTATTGCGCACCGACGCGTCTTCGGTCGGCAGCGGTGCCGGAGCCGGCATCCTCTGAGCCGGCGGTTCATTGATGGATACGGGATGAGTAGGCGGCTCGCGGCTGGCGAGCTGTTGACGGGCAGGCGGCTCACGCGTGGCCACCTCGTGCGGCGGCGGCTTGCGTTCGGGCACGTCCCGAACCGTTGCGGGTGCAGGGACCGGAGCGGGTACGGCAGTGGGCGCCGCCCGCGGCCTCGCAATGCCGGATTCGCAACTCAGGCCGGGTATGTCAGCGCCTCCGTTAGCAGGCCGCCCCTCAAGCACCCATGACGGCAGCGTGACACCTTGCCCCTTGGCGCGCGGCGTCAGCGTATCGCGCATGCGCCCCGCCACCGCGCTGCGCTCTTGCGGGGTCGACGCGCGGTGCATTTGTGCGCAGAATTCGATCCGCTCGTCATCGCTGAGCAATTGCGACGGCACGGCCTCAGACGGCGCTCCGCGCGCGCTTAAGCCGATTGCGGCTACGCCACACACGAGCGCCCACCGGATAGTTTTCGACGAACCGGACAGTAGAGTGGACATGCGTATTCTCCGGGGCAAGCTCGGGCGCTCAGCGTTGGGTCGATTCGGGGGCGTCTTCGAGCGCTTCGCTTAACTAACGACGAGCAACAACGGCAGGCGTGGTCTTGCGGGGATAAGTTGCGGGCAGAGCCAGAGCGAAACCCAATCGCAGTGTAGCAAACCCGCTTATGTCCGCCGCTACCGGCGGGCCGCCCGGAGTAGTCGATCTCCGCCATGTTCCAGCGCGATTGATCCGAACCCGCGCAGTGACGCTGCAACTTCGCACGACGCGCCATGTCACGTTGCGCCCCCTATTCTTCGGCGACGCCCCTAGGAAACGAACGGCAACTTCTGATCACGCGCCGCGGCGAGCATCGACACGGTAATCTTGCGCACCTCGAGTTTGCTTTGCGTGATGTGCGCACGCAGCAGAATGGTGGCTTCCGGCAAGCGGTTGCGCTCGATCAGGTGCAGCATGGTCGAGTGTTCGTCGTAGGTCGCGCTGGTCCGATGCGGCTTGAGAAAATCCAGCCGCCGCACAATGCGGATGCGCTCGGTGACCTCGTTGTGCACCCTAAGCATTTCTCCATTACCGGTCGCGGCCACCAGTTGACGGTGGAAATTCTCGTCCATCCCAAACATGGTAACGGGATCGCTTTCGCGCAGCTCGGGCTCGACGCACCAGACCGCCTTGAGCGGTTCGATTGCCTCGTGCGGCGCGTTGCCCGAGGTCAGCCGCTCGAGCGAGGCGAGTTCGAGCACGATGCGCAGATCGTAGAGCTGGTCCAGTTGCTCGAAGTTGATCTGCGAGACTTTCCAGCCGCGCCGGAAGCCGACCTCCAGATAACCCTCGCGTTGCAGGCGGAACAGGCCATCGCGCATCGGCGTGCGCGATACGCCGTAGTGTTGGGCGATATCGCTTTCGGAGAAACGGTCGCCGGGGAACAGCCGGAAACTGAAGATGTCGCTCTTCAGTTGCTGGTACACCTGCTCGGCCAGCGGGTTGGGTCCGTTGGTCACAAACGGCGAGCTCGCCAGCTTCACGTCGCTCGTTTCGTTTTCACTCATATGGCTACATCTCCTTGCTATGTTCTTATCATGGGTGCACTCATGGTGTAGCGATGAGACTCACATGGGCTGCGACGATTTTCCAACCCCGGTGCGCCTCTCCCGCTTCCCCCGCGCGCGCCCAGGTCTGCATTTGCCGGCCGAGCAACGAGGTCGCATCGCTGGTGAATTCGGTGCTCACGGTGGCGTAATCGGTGCCGAAGGTGGTCACCACGGTACGGTACAGCCGCCGCGACGCGGGCACGGGGTCGGCCGAGGCCCGCCACGCGCGAATCGCTTCGCCGCCGTGCTGCACTTCGGCGATCCCGTAACGCACGGTTTCGGGCGTATGCCAGAACAACGCATTCATCGTGTCGATATCGTTGTCGACCAGTGCGCGTTCGTATTCGACAAACGCAGCTGTCACCTCGGCGACGATTTCCGGCTTGTTGACTTCCATCCTCACAGTCCCTCTTTGAATGCTGCAAGCGGCGCGGTCCAACCCACAATGCCGCCCTGCGAACGAATCATTTCCAGACTCGCCTGTTTAAAAGCCGGAAAGTAGCTGGCGGTCGCATCTTCGACCAGCAGGCATTCGTAGCCGCGGTCGTTGGCCTCGCGCATCGAGGTCTGCACGCAGACCTCGGTCGTGACACCGGCGAACAGCAAATGTGTGATGCCGCGTACGCTCAACGCTTCGCCTAACCGCGTGGCATAAAACGCGCCTTTGCCAGGCTTGTCGATTACCAGTTCGCCTTCCAAGGGCGCTAGCGCATCGATGATCGCATTGCCAGGTTCGCCTCTCACCAGGATCCTGCCCATCGGTCCGGGCTCGCCAATGCGCATTTGCGGTGCGCCGCGCAGCCGCTTCGCAGGCGGGCAATCGGACAGGTCCGGCGCATGTGACTCGCGCGTATGGACCACCAGCAAGCCGGTTTGACGGGCGAGCGCAAGCAGTTCGGCAACCGTCGGTACGATGTCTGCAAGCAAGGAGACATCGTTGCCGAGCGACTCGCCGAAGCCGCCCGGTTCGATGAAATCGCGCTGCATGTCGATGATCACGAGCGCGGTGTGCTGCGGTTCGAATACGAACGCGGAAGGTAACGCCTGAACTTCGATGCTCATGGTCTAAGCCTTGTTATAGCGTGCGGCGCCTGACGCGGCACGCATCGAACGATGTCCGCGCACGGGCAGGCACCTGCCGATACCCCGTTTTGCGTGGTGCGATTCATCCTTATCCTTATCCTGAGCCTCAGGCGAGCGTCTAATGGACCGCCTCGTCCATATGCCCCGCCATGTGCCGTCCCAGCACGGCACGTTCCGCTCCGGCTGCAGGTGTTTCATAAACCAGCCGTCCCTCCGCCATCACCGCAATGCGGTCGGCCAGTTCCAGCAGTTCATCCAGATCCTCGCTGACGAGCAGCACGGCCGCGCCCGCATCGCGCGCTGCAATCAGCCGCGCGTGAATATCCGCGACCGACGCAAAATCGAGGCCGAACACCGGGTTCGCAACGATCAACACATCCACGGGCTGGCCCAACTCGCGCGCAAGCACCGCACGCTGCACGTTGCCGCCGGAGAGTGTGCCGATCATCCGGTCCGGCACGGGGGGACGCACGTTGAAGTCGTGGATCAGTTGCGTGGCGCGCGCGCGCATCGCCTTGCGGTCAAGACGCCAACCACCGCGGCAAACCGGCGTGCGGTCGAAATCGCGCAAGGCCAGGTTTTCCGCCACGCTCATGCCGGCCACGCAGGCGTTCCTGAGCGGCTCCTCCGGAATGGCGAACACCCGGCGCGTAGTCATCTCCTCACGCGTGGCGTGATACGGCTCGCCTGCGATCTGCATCTCGCCTTCCAAGGGACGCCGCTGGCCCACCAGCGCCTCGACCAGTTCCTTTTGCCCGTTGCCCGACACGCCCGCGAGGCCGAGAATCTCACCGGCGCGC
>JBEKNG010000348.1:0-6373 GCA_049523075.1 Paraburkholderia sp. | reverse complement strand
GCCGTGGAAACCCCCACCTCCTCCATGGATGCTGGTGCGGGCCACGCCGCGAATTCCAAAGGCGTAGGTGGTGGCCGATGTCGCCGAAAAGGCAAAGGCGAGCGCAATAGCGGTCAGTCGCGTCAGTGGTTTCATTGCGCCTCTCCCTGTTGATCGTCGCCCCATGCCGCAGGCGGCCGCATCGGAATCTCGTGCGCGCCCGGACCGGGATGGAACGTGAAAGTGGCAGCGTCGAACGTGGGATTCACCGTCCATTCATAATTAACCGCGTGCCGCGGCCGCGACGGCCGCGTGGTATCGGTGACGACAAACCGGCATGGCAACGGCCGCGAACCGGTCTGGATCCAGAGCTCCCAGTCGAGACCCGGCTGTTGATACGCGTAGTGGTTGCACCACTTGCCTTCGACTTTATCGAGCCCGATAAACAGCGCGCTCGTCAGCGCCTTTTCGTCATTTGATTGCTCACCCCAATAAAACAGGTCGACGAGCGGTAGCTGGACCCCGTATTTCTCGTCGGCGTCGGTAATCAACTGGCGAATGGTGGGGGGCGCCGGCACCTTGCTGTAGTAGTGATGTGTGTCATTGAACAACACAAAGGTGTGGCCGTCGTAGATGAGACCCTTCGGCGCACGGCTACCCGTGATCACCACCCGGACCTTGTTCGGACGCTGCACCGACATCTCCGTGCGATGCAGAAAGCCGACGTTCTGCCCGGTGGTCAATACGGCGTCGGTCACGCTGTCCGCCTGGATACGGAAGCTCTTCAGGGTGCGCAGATAGTTGCCGAGCTTGTTTAGCGCATCGACGGCCTGGGGTTGCATCTCGGCTTGCGCTTGCGCTTGCGCCTGCTCCGGCTCGTCGCTCCCGGACGCTGGAGCCTGGGCCTGGGCGACCGACGCGGCAGCCATAACGGCTAGCGCGGAGCCTATCAGGACGAAACGCCTGACCCGCAAGGCGCTCTCGCCGCCCTGATGCGAAATAAACAGATTCACTATGCTCTCCTAAATCACTGAAACGTTGCGCTAACTGAACATTCAACTGCGTCGCCATTCAGAAAATTAAATAATGGCATCCGAACCAGCGAGGACGACGCGAATTTCGCGCGGCAATTGCTATCCGGCACGTAAAACGAGACGCGAAAAATCAAACCGCCCCGTTTCACTCAGGGGATAAAAACCAGCAGAATGTGACCGGACAGAAAATATGCCAAAAAGGATCGAATAGTCTGGAGCCATTCGCGCATTAAACCAGCGTAATCCAGCGAAGATGGGCATACAACATTGCTCAAAAGGGATGTAGCGGGCGCAGATGAGATGCGCGCGGAATAAATTTGTGCGCAAAACTTCAGAAGGTAAGGACGTTACTGGATGCTAGCAAACGTCTTGATGAACATCAAGCACCCATATGGTGATTTTAAAAACCGTAATGATGACCGTGATTGTTTCAATAACATGGACTGGAAATCCCATATTGCAACTCCAGAGCAGGAGTGAATTAAACCTCAAGCGAAGTTATTTTCAATCCAGCTCAACACATTCAATAAAAAATCATTTATTAGTAGTGTGGTCCGGCTCGCCTCGGTCTGCTTTTCGTATGACGAGCGGCACCCCGCTGTTTTGCCCCGGACTTTGATGGACGGCCAATGCCATGCGCCCTCGAACCGAAGAGCTTCCAACCGTTGCACTGCGCCTGAGCGCGGCGCAAATGCTGCTGGCCGGCTCACCGGTGAGCGCGGTAGCCACGGCCCTGAACCTGTCTACGGCTACGGTCAAACGCTACAAGGCCATCCTGGATGACGGCGGCCTCGACGCGCTGAAGAAAATGAGTGTCGGTGGCCGTTCGTCCGCGCTCGACGCCGCGGCTCTGGAATGGATTGCGGCCGCCTTGCGCGGCTCCGCGCAAGCGCACGGCTTTCCGAGCGATGCGTGGACCAATGCGCGCTTACGCGAGCTGATCGGGGCAAGATTCGGGGTCCGGTACTCGCGGGTCTACACGTGGCAGATTGCGACCAATCTGGGTCTCGGCCATCGGCTCTCAAAATCGAGCCGATGAAAAGGCGAAATGCCGCGACACGCTCTCCCCACGAACGCCGGATCTCTTTCAATCTGCCGAACTCGGCAGGCCGGGTGTATGACCGATACAGGTCGCCGACGGTACCGATTGCCAATACGGAATAATTATTTTTCCGGATTTTAAAAAATCGAAAAGTTAAATCATCTGGACGGTATGCGCATCTATAATCGCGACTCAAAATCGGGTAGGGCTTGCGAGTTTTACCCAAAATGAATAAGAGGAAACATCCAGTCAGGCGAGGTTCTGGCGGAACATCGGCGGCGAAGCCCTGCTGTTACCGCCTACAAACCAGTCGATCCGTGCCCAGTCATTGGGCGGCCATCTCGGCCTGGAAGCCGCCCTTGAAGCATTACGCGCGGGCTTCGGGAACGGCCACCTGCTGAGCGAACTGGTTCATGTTCTGTGCGTCGCCTGGTATCTGCAGGAAGCGGACTTCGAAGCGGCTGACGCAGCGCTCTATGCGCAAGCGGAGCAGGCTCTCGAGCGCCGCGCCGCGCGGGCAATCCAACGCAATCCCACGCAGGGCAGCCGCAAAAAAAATGGCCCCATTATCTTGCGATAGCAGGGCCGAGTCCCATGTCCAGGAGTAGTCATGGAGGAGACGAGCCAATCATAGCCGTACGCAAGGCGCGTCTCCAACCAACCGTTTTCGCTATGCTTACCCGTGCCCGCCTCAGGTGCATTTTATGCCGGCCCTGAATGGATAACCCTCCCGGGATATATCGTTAGAACGAAAAGTCGCTTCCGGCTGCTACTATCGGTCACTAAGATGGCGGTTTAAGTCCAGTTTGCGTCGGCAGACCTGCGCGCAGCCCCGTGCGAGGCCCCGACAGCCGCTACGAAGGAGCATTTCGTTGACCAGTTTCGATCAAAATCACCGGCCGCTTGTCATCGGCATCGGCGGTACGACGCGTGCGGCGTCGTCGACCGAGCGTGCCCTCGGTTTTGCACTGCGTGGCGCGGAAGCCGCCGGCGCACGCACTCGCCTGTTCGGCGGCACGTTCATGCACAGCCTGCCGCACTACGCTCCCGAAGACCCGCAACGCACCGACGCGCAACTCGAACTGATCGAAGCGGTGCGCCAGGCCGACGCGTTGATCATCGCCACGCCCGGCTACCACGGCGGCGTGTCCGGCCTCGTGAAGAACGCGCTCGACACGCTGGAAGAACTGCGTGCCGACGAGCGACCCTACCTCGATGGCCGCGCGGTCGGCTGTATCGTCACGGCATACGGCTGGCAGGCGGCCGGTTCGGTGCTCACCTCCCTGCGCTCGATTGTTCATGCCTTGCGCGGCTGGCCCACGCCGTTTGGCGCCGGCATCAATACGCTTGAAACGCGTTTCGAATCCGTAGATACCTGCTCCGACCCGAAAGTGGTCGAGCAACTCGCCACAGTCGGCCAGCAGGCCGCGCAGTTCGCCCTCGCGTTCAACGCGCACCATGCGCCGACGCATCTCAGCGCAGCCCCCGAAATACGCACGGCCAAGGTGCTGACGCTCGCCAACTGAGCACGCAGTGCCGCAATCGCGCGGCACAGTAATGCGTGTGCTAAGTAACAGACAGGTGGTACGCCGCGCCGGATAGTGGCATCAACGCATCCGGTGCCGCCTCAGTCGAATCCGCGAAGACCGTTCCAGGTCCACCGTGATTTGCTTGCGACGAATCATTGGTTCACTCGCGAGGCCGCCCGGCCTACGCTAGTTCCTGCCCGCCCACCATCCGGTCGGCACTATGCGTCCAGCTTCCTTTGCAACGCATGCGGGCAGAACCATCGCCATGAACATGAATCGACAAGCTATCCAATACAAAGGTTACGAGGTTGCCCCCGTCGCACAGCAACTGCCCAACGGGCTGTTTGCGGCGAATCTGACCATCGGGAAAGCCACCGCAGAGCACACCCGCGCTTACTCGTTCGATGCGCTCGACTATTTCTTCGACGAAGAGCATGCGGTGGCATATGCGTTCCGCTGGGGACGCATGTGGGTCGACAGCCATCAATGACGGCACGTTTTAAGCGGCTGTGACAGAATAGGCGGCACGTCCCGCCCTGTTGCGACCGCCGTGTCCGATACGCTGAGCTATGCAGATGCCGCCGAGACTCGCCCCCGGCTCACCTGGATCTTTCGCGATCTCACTCGTGTGGAAAATACGCACCCCCTGACGGGGCACACCAGGAGATCTCACGCATGACATGGACCGTCGACGAACAGTTGGCGCTGACGGCAACGCAGGCCGCGGCTGCAATCCAGACCGGCCGGCTGAAAGCGACGGAATATATCGCCACGTTGCTCGCACGCGCCGCCGCGCTGTCGACCCTCAACGCCTTGACCGCGCTCAACATGGAAGGCGCGCTCGCCGCCGCGCAGCGGCTCGACGCGTTGACGCCTGAAGCACGCGCGGCGTTGCCGCTGGCAGGCCTGCCAATAGTCGTGAAAGACAACATCAACACCCAAGGTCTCATGACCTCGGCGGGCACGCCCGCGCTGGAGACCTTCGTGCCGCGCGATAACGCGCCCACGGTGCAGCGCCTACTCGACGCCGGCGCAATCATACTTGGCAAGGCCAATATGCACGAACTGGCCTTCGGCATTACCAGCACGAACCTCGCACCGCATGCCGGGCCGGTGCGCAACCCGTACGATCCGGGGCTGATTCCGGGCGGCTCGTCGGGCGGCACCGCAGTCGCCATCGCCGCGCGTATCGTGCCGGCGGGTCTCGGCACCGACACCGGCGGATCCACCCGCATTCCGGCCGCCTTGACCGGCACGGCCGGGTTTCGTCCGTCGGTCGGCAATGGCGGCGCAGAGCGCCGCTATCACGACCCGAACGCCGTGGTGCCGATCAGCCATACACGCGACACCGTGGGGCCGATGGCGCGCAACGTCGCCGACATCGCGCTGCTGGACGGCGTCGTGACCGGCGCAGGACCGTTGCCCGACGTGGCGCTGAACAGCTTGCGCATCGGCCTGCCCGCACCGCTGTGGGACGACCTGGAGCGCGCGCTGGAAGACGTCGTACGCGCTGCGCTGCCGCAACTGGAGGCGGCCGGCGTAACCTTCGTGCCCGTCGAGATGGATGAGTTGCTGGAGCTGAACGACAAGATCGCCTCGCCGATCGCGATCCATGAGGCGCACGACGACGTGCCCGCGTGGCTGGTCGCCAACGATGCGCCGGTCAGGACGCTCGCGGAGGTGGCGGCACGCATTGCCAGCCCGGATGTGCGCGGCATCTACGACACCATCCTCGCGGACCCGTTGGCCCAGCAGTACCAGACCGCGCTCACCGTGTGGCGGCCGCAGCTTCAGGCACTGTATGCGCAGACCTTTGCCACGCACCGGCTCGATGCACTGCTGTTCCCCACCACACGCCTTGCCGCGGTGCCGATTGACGATCTGGCCGGCTCCTCGGCGGTGTCGATCAACGGCGGCGCACCCATCGACGAACTGAGCGCCTACCTGCGCAACACCGATCCGGCCAGCAACGCCGGCATTCCGGGGCTGTCGCTACCGGCTGGCTTGACCGCCGAAGGCTTGCCGGTCGGGCTCGAGCTCGACGGCCCGCTAGGCAGCGACCGGCGGCTTCTGGCAATAGGCGTGGCGTTCGAACAGGTGCTCGGCGCGCTGCCGGCGCCCACGCTTTGATGGACTCGCGTCAGGTCTTACCGGCGGATGCCGGCCGTTCGCCGCGTTCGCTGACTTCAAGCCGCGCCGCGTGGTCTGAAATGCCTCGACTGCCAACACCGGGCATCAGCCGGCGTGCGCTTCGCGTCATGAGCCGCATGGCTGCCCTCATAGCGGTCGCCGTCGTCGCGAGCAGTTGCGCAGAGATCGCCGCCGCCGATCCGGACGCGTTGTGGAAGATCGTCGGCGGACAATGCGTGCCCGAGGCGCAAGCGAGCGGCCGGCCTGGTCAATGCACCATTGTGAATCTCGCCGGGCACTACGCCATCCTGAAAGACATCTTCGGGCACACACAGCACCTGCTGATTCCGACTAAGCGCATCACCGGCATCGAAAGCCCGACCATTCTGGAAGCCAATGCGCCAGACTACTGGGCGGACGGCTGGAGTTCGCGCAAGGTCGTGGACGCATCGCTAAAGCAACCGCTCGCCGCCAATCAGTTCGGACTCGAAATCAATTCTGAATTCCGCCGCTCGCAACAGCAACTGCATATTCATATGGACTGCATGCGCACCGATGTCATCGATGCGCTGGCCGCCTATCGCCACGAACAACCAGGCCGATGGCGCTGGGAAACGCTCGACGGGGTGCGTTACCGGATCATGCGCGTCACCAGTCTG
>JBEKNG010000347.1:0-6399 GCA_049523075.1 Paraburkholderia sp. | reverse complement strand
GGCTTACCGATCGATTCCTGCTGTTTGCTCATCCTTGCTGCGTCTCCATTTTGGTGCGGCCTTCACTACGCCGTTGCCGTGTTGCCGCGCTGCCGCGCTGCCGCGCTGCCGCGCTGCCGCGTTCTCATGTTGTCACGGTGCCCGACAGGCAGCTGACTGCGTTATGCGCGCGCTGCATCGGCAACGGGCGGGACTGCATCGGCGACGCGTTGCTGCGGCCCACCCGGTTCCTTCAATACAAACCACACCACGACGGCCCCGACCAGATCGAAGCATGCGAGCGAAACAAATAGCGGGTCATAACCGACCAGCGCCACCAACACGCCCACCGCCAGCGAAAACAGCGTGGCACCTGCATAGCCGGCCATCCCGGTCAGGCCGGTCGCCGTAGCGACATCGTTCTTGCCGAATACATCGGAAGCGAGCGTATAGAGCGCACCCGACAGCGTCTGGTGGGCAAACCCGCCAATGCAGAAGAGCGCAATCGCCACATACGGGCTCGTTACGAGGCCAATACACGCCGGTCCGATCATGCACAACGAACCCGTGACCACCACCAGCTTGCGCGACGTGATCAGCGACGTCTTGAAACGCTTCTGATACCAGGGTGCGAGATAGCCGCCCAACACGCATCCAATGTCAGCGGCAAGGAACGGCAGCCACGCGAACATCGCGATTTCCTTCAGGTTCATATGACGCACGCTCACCATGTAGAGCGGAATCCAGAAATTGAAGGTCTGCCACGCTGGTTCGGCCAGAAAACGCGGAATCGCAATGCCCCAGAATGCGCGGCGCTTGATAATGGCGCGCCACGAAGGACGGGCGGCGGTATCCGTTTTGTATTGCGCTTCCTGCCCTGCGAGGATGTAGTCGCGCTCGGTATCGGACAGGCGCGGTTGATCTTTCGGGGCGCGGTACAAGAGCAGCCACAAGATGCTCCAGACCAGCCCGAGCACGCCGATCGACACAAACGCCATGCGCCAGTTGCCATGCAGCACCCACCAGACCACCAGCGGCGGTGCGATCACGGCGCCAATCGACGAACCGATGTTGAACCAGCCGGTCGCGATTGAACGCTCTTTTGCGGGAAACCATTCGGACGTGGCTTTGAGGCCGGAGGGAATGCCCGCGGCTTCGGTGAGGCCCAGCATGCCGCGAAATACCGCGAGCGAAATCCAGCCATTGGCCGTGCCGTGCAGCATGCACGCGCCCGACCATGCAATGGCAAACAGGGCAAAGCCGATTTTGGTGCCGACCACGTCGAGCACGTAGCCCGCAATCGGCTGCATCACCATATATGCTGCCTGGAACGAAGCGACGATATACGAGTACTGCGCGGTCGAGATGCTCAGCAACCGGTTCATTTCCGGAGCGGCGACCGCCAGCGAATTGCGCGCAATGTAGTTGACGATGAGACCCGACGTGACGAGTCCGATCATCCACCAGCGCATGCCTCTAACCTTGCCCATTTGCTCCTCCAATATGCCGCCGTGTGCTGGCGTGCCGTGTTGTATGGTGCGCAGCGCTTGCGCCCGGCCAGGATCGTGCCGAGGCGTGAATCGCCGTGATGGATCAGGTCCGCGAAGGTCTGCGAATAGACATCCGGACTGGATCGCACCATGACGCCAAGATAATCAACGGGGAGAATAGTTGTCAAGCAACATTGGAGTGGAAGACATCCGCCGCCAATTCAATTTATTGTATTTATCTTATTTTAACGTAAATTACGTGACAATTAGCGAAGATACGCCCATAAACCATCACCTAGGCGTTTACCCGGGATATCCTTTTGCCATACAACTTCCCTGCAGTATGAATGCAGGCTTTCGGGCAGGGATGTGCGCTTCCGCCCGCTGCGACCGGCACGGGTCCGTCACGCGCCGCTCGCTGGAAGCGTCGCGCCGAAGGAGATCAGACAGCCAGGGATGGCGGCGTCGCCGGGAAGCGAGCCGCGCTGAGGCCAGACCAGCGACGACTCAATGCAGCGTGTTCTCGTCGAGCGGCAACAGGAGCGCTGTCACACTGAGGTCTTGCTGCAACTCCGGCCAGTAGAGCCGCTGCTTATCGATCGAAATCGCAAAGCAGTCCCGCTCCATCGGCGAAGCCGACGCCAGGGCAGGAAACTGGGTCAGAGGAAGGTGAGCGACCCGGCCATCGGCCAGATCCAGCACCATAAACCTTGCATCGAAATGCACATCCACCGCAGCGCCTTTCATGAACAGCTCCTTGAGAGAGGCAAGCCATCCAAGCGTATAGCGCCGAAACCGGGCGTTCAAGCAGGAAAAAGCGGGCACGAGCACGGCGCGGCCACTTGCGCTCCGGATAGCAAAAACGCCCGCAGGGCGTTTTTGCTACAACAAGCCTCTCCCGCTTCCGGAAGATGCCGCTCAGAAGTTGAAGTTGTCGATATTGCTGGAATCAAACGTAGTAGGCGGTCCAAGAATGATTTCCCCTTGCGGCCCAATCGTGCGTTTGCCGAGCTTGCCGGCATCGAACGACTCGCCTTCCTTGCCGGTAATCGTCCCCGACGACAGTGCCGCTGCCGCATAAGCCGCCAGATACCCAAGCTGATTCGGATCCCACAACTGGAACGCCTTCACGGTGCCATTCTTGACGAACGCACGCATCTGGTTCGGTGTACCCAGACCCGTCACATCCACCTTGCCCTTGCTTGAAGACGTCGAGATATAACGCGCCGCCGCGGCAATGCCCACCGTCGTCGGCGCGACGATCGCCTTCAGATTGGGATAGGCTTGCAACAAGCCTTGGGTTTCGACAAAAGACTTCTGGTCGTCGTCGTTGCCGTAGGCGATTTTCACCAGCTTGATCTTCGAGTACTCAGGCTTCTTCAATTCCTCCTGCATCCACTTGATCCAGGTGTTCTGGTTGGTTGCGTTCGGCGTCGCCGAGAGAATCGCAAATTCGCCCTCGCCGCCCATCAGCTTCGCGACCAGTTGGACTTGTCCACGGCCAATGCCTTCCGCGTTGGCCTGATTGACAAACAATTGCCGCCCGTCCGGCGCCGTGTCCGAATCGAAGGTCACGACTTTGATACCTTGCGACATCGCCTTCTTCAGGTATGGCACAACCGCGTTCGCATCGTTGGCGGCAATCACAATCGCGTCCTGGCGCTGCGTGATCAGCGTGTTGATGTATTGCACCTGCGACGATGCGCCCGCATCCGACGGACCCACCACCTTGCCAACGCCGCCGAATTCCTTGATCGCGGCCAAGCCGCCGTTATCGGCAATCACCTCATACGGGTTGTTGATCTGCTTCGGGATGAATGCAATCTTCAGGCCGCTTTTGATATCGGCCGCGCCCGCCGCGCAACTGATGCCCAAGAGGGCCACGCAGAGCGCGGCCGCTCCGGCCTGACGTAGAGGTTTGAACATGAAGTGTCTCCTGGCTGAATAATCGGACGTTGAAGCGTCCGGGTTGTTGATATCAGGAACGGCACACCGTACGACCTTCGTACGGCTATGAAGCAGCAGACTTTGCGATAAAGCGCCGGTCGCGCATCGCGCGCCAACGGGCCACCAGATTGGGAATCAACACGGACGCGAGCAGCAGTACGCCGGTCACGATCGTGAGTGTTTCGCTCGATACATCGTCGAGTGTGAGCGCATTTTTCAGCACGCCGATAATCAGCAGTGACAGCAGCACGCCGACCATCGAACCCCGTCCACCGAAAATACTCACACCGCCGAACAGCACCGCCGCGATTACCGAGAGTTCGAAGCCTTCGCCGTTGTCGCCACGTGCGCTGGTAAAGCGCAGCGTGTAGACCACACCGGCCAACGCACTCATCACGCCCGACAAAACAAACAGACGCAGACGGATCTTCGCTACTTCGATGCCGGAGAATGTGGCCGCCATCGGGTTAGCGCCGATCGCATACAGGCTCCGGCCAAAGGCGGTGGCCTGCAGCAGCACCGTAAACACCACGGCGCCGACGATCACAATCACAAACGGCAGCGGAATAAAGCTCGGACCAAGATTGTTCATGCCAAACGCCGTATAGCCAGCCGGAAAATCCGCGACGGCCTGATCGCCGAGCAGCACATAAGCGAGCCCGCGAAACAGCGCGAGCGTGCCGATCGTGACGGCGAGCGAAGGCAGATTCAACTTGACGATCACCAGACCGTTCAGCAGCCCGGCCAACGCCCCGACAATCAGCACAAGCACGATCACCAGCGGCATCGGCAAGCCCATATGCCACAGCACGCCCATCAGTGCACTCGACGCACCCAGGACCGACGCCACCGACAGATCAATTTCAGCGGCCACGATAATCAGGGTCATCGGCAAGGCCATCAGCGCGATCTCAGTCAGATCGGCGAGGACGTTGCTGATATTGGCGCCGGTCAGAAACACCGGCGAAAGCACCCTGCCCAGCACCAGCGACAACACCAGCACGATGACAAGCAGGATTTCCCAGCGCAGCGGCGTCTCGCGCTTGCGGGTCAACAGCGCGGAATCGGGTTTAGCCATGATCGCGTTTCCTCATCATGCGTTTGGCGACAGAACGGGCCAGTAGGGTGTCGGCTGCGATTGCAGCGACGATCAGCGCACCCTGAATGGCCTGTTCCCAGAACGGCGACACGCGCAGCACCACGAGGGCAATACTGATGACGCCGAGTACCAGCGCACCCAGCGTCGCACCGAGGATCGTGCCGACGCCGCCCGTAATCGCCACACTGCCAACCACCGCCGCGGCTACCACTTGCAATTCGATGCCCTTCGCGGTGCTCGCGTCAACGGTACCGAAGCGCGCCAGCCACAGCGCGCCCGCAAAACCCGCAATCGCGCCAGACAATAGAAAGCCCGAAATCACGCGCCGTTCGACATTCACCCCGGCGAGACGCGCGGCCTCCGGATTCGAGCCGATCGCATAGTGCTCACGGCCGCCGCGAAACTGCTTGAGGTACACCGACAAGCCCACCAGCACCACAATCGCAATCAAGGCGAGCGTCGGCACGCCGAGGATCACCCCCGTCGCAAGCCGCGAATACGCATCGGGCAAGCTGGTTGAGTTGATCTGTCCGCCGTGCACCCAGGCGTAATCCGCACCGCGGAAAATGTAGAGCGTCGACAAAGTGGCGACCAGCGACGGCACCCGCCCCACCGCCACCAGCACCGCATTGATGCCGCCTGCCACCAGACCGATAGCCAGCCCCGCCGCGAGCGCCACGATCACCGGCATATGGGGAAACGCCACATACAGGCTGCCGACCGCATAAGCGCTAACACCAACCGTCGAGCCAACCGACAGGTCGATATGCCGCATCAGGATCACCACCGTCATGCCGGCGGTCAGCAAGCTGATAATCGACACATTCAGGAGCACGTCCCGCAGGTTTTGCAGATTCAGAAACTGCGGTCTCGCGAGACCCGTCCCTGCGATCAGCAGGATCAGCACAATGAAGAGCGTGGTCTCACGGCTTTTCGCAATGGTCGCGACCAGTCCGCCTGTTTTCGCGGCCGAGCCGCCGACGACGGGCTGCCGCACCGGCGCCGGATGGGGATGAGTATGAGTATGAGAATGGCGCATTATGCGGCGTGCCCTAGTGGGTTCACAGGCTGGCCGAGCGCGGCGCCCATGATCCGTTCTTCGTTCGCGTCAGCGCGCGCAATCTCGGCGCTGATACGTCCTTCGTGCATCACCAGCACGCGGTCGGCCATGCCAAGCACCTCCGGCAGTTCGCTCGATATCATCAGCACTGCCATGCCGCCCCTGACCAGTTCCGCCAGCGCGCTATACACCTCAGCTTTGGCGCCGACGTCGATCCCGCGCGTAGGTTCGTCGATGATCAAGACCTTGGGATCGGTCGCCAGCCACTTGCCGAGCACAACCTTCTGTTGATTGCCGCCGGATAGTGTGCCGACCGGCGCGTTGGGGTCGCCTGCTTTCAAACGCAGCCGCGTGCCCCACTGCGCCGCGAGTTGGGTTTCGCTGCGCGTGGAAATGAGTCCGTGTTTGACGAGACGTCCGAGCACCGTCATCGACGCATTGCGCGCAATGCTCAGCTCGAGCGCGAGTCCTTGCTGGCGGCGATCTTCCGGTACCAGCGCGAGTCCCGCCCGCACCGCCGCCGCGGGCCGCCCCGTGGCAAACGGCTTGCCGGCGATCCAGACTTCGCCTGCATCGAGCGGATCGATGCCGAAGATCGCCCGCGCCACTTCGCTGCGCCCGGCTCCCACCAGGCCCGCCAGCGCAACAATCTCGCCGGCGCGCACCTCGAACGAAATGTCCTTGA
Source organism: Paraburkholderia sp. (assembly GCA_049523075.1). Lineage (GTDB taxonomy): Bacteria > Pseudomonadota > Gammaproteobacteria > Burkholderiales > Burkholderiaceae > Paraburkholderia. The sequence goes on along the minus strand of JBEKNG010000347.1, from coordinate 139 downwards.
ATACGCCGAGCCGCGTCAATCCACGCACCGACAAACGTACTTCGCCCGGCGTCACATCTGCCTTCGGATAGAAGCTCTCCAGATCGCGCCCGACCATCTTCGCGACAATCGCAGCGGTCGTCAGATCGGCCGTGGGCGC
>JBEKNG010000346.1:0-6400 GCA_049523075.1 Paraburkholderia sp. | reverse complement strand
CGCCAGCATCAGTTGATGACTGTCGACAATCCCTGTGCGCGGCGAGAATACCGCCTCCACACATTCAAGCGCCGGCTCCAGCGCCTGCGCCTCAGCGCCGCCAATGCGCATCAGGTCGAGCACGCCGTTTTCCTTGCCACGCGCCATGATGCTTTCGAGCTGCGGAATCTGGTTGCGCGAGGTTGCCACAAGCAGCTTGCCGCAACGCGAATGCGGCACGCCGTGTTGCTCGCAGTAGTCGTACAGCATCTCGCGGCCGCGCACGCATAGCGCCGCCTTTACCGAGCCACGCGGATAGTAGATGCCCGCGTGAATCACTTCGCTATTGCGCGAACTGGTGCCTACGCCGATCGCTTCGGCCGCCTCCAGTACGATCACTTCGTGATCGCGCGCCGCCAGAGCTCGCGCCACCGCCAGGCCTACGACGCCGGCGCCAATCACTACACATTCGATCTGATCCATGTCCCTTGACGCGGCTTACCGCACCGCGCGCTGCCTCGTCCACCGATGAAGATGAAGACAGGATGCGGTCGTTTGATACGGCTCGCTGCTCGCTGTCGAACGCATCCTGCACATATGACAAAATTTTACGGCGCGGTACAGAAACGAATGCCCGCAGTCACAACGACTGCGGGCATCGGATCGCGAACCAGTCCTGGTTCTGCGTGTTGATTCTGTATGCCGCACGGCTTCAGTGTACGCCGTCGAGGGACGAGGCGCTCGCCTCTCACGAGCGGAGGGAGGGTCCAGATGGTTTTGGCCGGCTTAAGGAGGGGCGTTGCTGCGCGTGTCTGGTTGCGGAGCGAGGCATCGCGCTCGGCGCTGGTTCGCACCGTATTGATCTGAACACGCGGCACGGTGTAGCCGCCGGTGGCGAATTGCGCGGGATACGCCGGATCGTTCGGGTTCATGCTCAATTCACCGTCGGCGCGCGCTTGCGCCAGTTCGGCCTTGACCTCGGCACGGGTCTTCGGGCCATTCACGGTGGCGGTGTCATCGCCGCTGGCAAAAGCCGGCACCGCAACGACAACCGAAATCAACAACGCAGCAACGCAGCAACGGGAGCGAGTTTCATGATGGGTTCCAGATTCGTCAGTACCGGTAGATCGGATCTGAGATGAAGCGCCGCCGCCGTCGCGCGCCGCTTCATTTCGGGATAACCCAGTGTAGGCGACGACTATCGAAAAATTATTCTGATAAAGTCAATTAACAGTTACGTTCAGAAGAACAATCCCGGCTCCTTTGTGCCTGATAGCGGCGCGGATGTTCACAGTCCGGGCCTGTCCGCTTGGCTCACAAAATAAAAACTGCCCGAAGGCGGTTTTCTTGTTGCTGCAGAACGGCCCGCGCCGCTCAAAAGCCAATCGGTTTGCGCCGGTTGCCGTAGTCCAGCCGGATATCGTCCGCGCCGATCCAGTCGCGTCCGCCGATCCGCGCCGCCCCGAAGCCGTTCAGGATCGCGCGGCGCATTTCCCGCGGCGACGCGTGTTTCAAGGCATCGAGCGCGGCGGCGCCTAACTCGCCAGGAAAGCGCAGTCCCCAGCCATGGGCCGAGCGGATTTCATCGTAGATGGATTGAGCGATGCGCCGCGCACCATCGTGGTCCGGCGGCGGGATCTCGTAGACGTTCATCCGGTTGAGGATCGGCTCGGGGATCGAGCGCTCATCGTTGGCTGTCGCAATCCAGATGACGTGACCCGCGTTGATCGGAATCTCGGCGAATTCATCGATGAAGGTTTGCGCCGTGTCGTGCTCAAGTAGCGCATACAGTGCCCCGAGCGGATCGTATTGCGAGTCGCCGGTGGCCTTGTCGATTTCGTCGACGGCGATCACGGGGTTCGCGTAGCTCCCATGCACCAGCGCATCGAAGACCTTGCCGGGCTTGGCATTCTTCCATTGCGACGACGCGCCCGAGAGAATCCAGCCCGCCGTCAGCGAACTCATCGCGACGTAGTGATATGACGTGCCAAGAAGTCGCGCGAGTTGCTTCGCAAAATGCGTCTTGCCGATGCCGGGATCGCCGAGCAGCAGGATCGGCATCAGTTCGAGCCGGTCCTCGGTTTCGAGGCACAGCGCGACCTGCTTGCGTACATCGTCGAGTGGTTCGCTAAAGTTGGGCAACGCCTCGACGAGATCATCGATAGACGGCATGCGGTTCGGCTTCACGCAAAAGCGCAGATTGCCGATCTTCAGCATCTTTTCGTAGGTCGCGCGCAACGCCTCATTGGCGCCGTCGCCAAGATCGTTCAGCGCGGTTTCAACCCGCTCGAGGTCGTAGACCTTGCTGAACGACGCCACCGCGATTTCCTGTTTGACCATTGCTGTTGTCATCGCTCACCCCGTGCTGGTCCTGCGGCTGCGGCACCGGCGAGGCGCCGCTTCAGGTTCAGTGTAACGAGACCATATTCGTGCGCAAGCGAGCAGCCGTGCGGGTCTGCTGCTAACACCCGCGTCCAGGGCCGCTCGCCGAGGCCTCTGGTTGAATGGACCGATCTCGTCCTCATCTGAAATGGATTGTTGCTGAACCCGGCCCCTACATTGGTGTCTGAAAGACGTTGCAGGCATCAGGCGTAAGATGAGCGCCTGTCAACCTGCCGGATGCAGCGCTCCCGGAGAGCCGTCAACTATGTGGAAATCCAGTCTCGTCACCGTACTGCTCAGCACGTCGTTACTTGCTCAGGCCCAGCAGCCTGCCGTCCAGCAGGTCGTGCAATGGCAGTTGCAGGTCGTCCGCGACGGCCAGCAGATCGACGCGTTCGAAGGCACGACGACGGTCGGCCAGGCGCGTACCGACACGCGCCATCAGGTGGTGCAGCACAACGTTGGGTGCAAGGATGCCCCCGGCGGCAGTATCGATCTGTCGCGCACGCTCACGATCTCGCCGATCCAGGCTGACGCGAATCAAGTGACGCTCGCGATCGACGCGCAGGAAACCCTCGAAGACGACAGCGCCCAGCAAACCGATACCGGTTGCAAGCTGCCGCCGCAGCCGCGCCAGGTCGCGGCCAATCACCCGGGTCTGCGAGTGCCGGCCGGTCAATGGGCCACCTGGCAGATCATCGACAAGAATCCGAACCTTGTGTACCGAATCCGTGCCAGCCTTGCCAATCAGCCCTGATATCAACGAACACCGTGGACAACGCGGCATGCGAAACCCCGAAGAACTCATCCGCGAGAGCCTGCAGCCGAAAGACTTCATCGCGGTCAGCTGGAACCTGCACAAGGGGCGCACGCCGCTCGGCTTTCAGGCCTGGCAGGCGATGCAGCGCTGGGTGCAGTCGACCCACGCCGACGCCTACTTTCTGCAGGAAGCGATGGCGCGGCGCATGCCGGCACCGGTGCTGTCGAGTAGTTTCGGCGCACCGCTGCGCGACCCGGTCGACGATGTCTGGCATTGCCAGGCCACCGAAATCGCCCGCTCGCTGGAGTTGCAGATCGCCCTCGGGCCGAATGTTTTCAAGCCGTCGTGGCGGCACGGCAATGCGATCCTCTCGCCGCATCCGCTCGATCTCGGCGGCCGTTGGGACATCTCCGCGCACCGCTTCGAGAAGCGCGGTCTGCTGGTGGCGCGAGCAACCTTCGGTGGCCATTCTGTGACGCTGCTGTGTGCGCACCTCGCGCTCACGCGCGCGGCCCGTCTGCGGCAAATGAACTGGATTGCTCATTGGATTGCGAAGGAAGCGCCGCAGGGGCCACTCGTGCTCGCCGGCGACTTCAACGACTGGCGCAACGACTCGGTGCCGCTCTTCGGCGAACACGGCCTGTATGAGGTGGCGAACTTGCTCGGCGAATCCGGGCGGACCTTCCCGGCGTTTTCACCGGCGCTCGCTCTCGACAAGATGTTCGTGCGCGGCATGAAGCCGGTTGAGTGGATCCAGCCGACCCAGGAGACCGCGTGGCTGTCGGACCATTTGCCGTATATGGCGCGCTTGCGGGTTGAATAGCGCGGGTTTGGTCCAGACGCGCTGCTGAAGGCGGCATTCCCGGCTGCGGCGCCAACTGCTTTGGTGGCTAAAGACAGCATTTCAGCCGCTTTCCCGCCCCTTTATGCCCCTCTTCGTACCATTTTTGCCCTTTCGCCGTCCCACCAGCAGGGTCAATGCTGCGCTGCGCGACGGGTTTCTGTATCATCCCAAAAACCTGTTGTGAGGACGCATGCCTACCGGCACGCGATCCGGTCACCGGACGGCGAAACGCACCACGCGAATTTCGCCCATCCCAGTACCGCTGCTGAACCCCGGCTGTACCCCCGCCGACGTGCTTCGATACGTGCCGTTCCCACGCCTAAGCCGCAAGTCCGGCCACCGCTTGAGCGCGCTCGATGCCGTGCCGCCACCCTCGGACGGCAAGCGCGGTAAAATGGCGGATTGCGCATCATTTTCCTTTAGCAGTCGGTCAGCAATGGGGTTAGCGCAGCATTGCCCTTGCCGTGCCGGCCGGCTAATCGTCTGGCCGTCTTTGTTTTCGCAACATCCAAGAAGCCATGAGCAACCTGAATTCACAAACTGTCCTGAGCGTCCATCACTGGACCGATACACTGTTCAGCTTCACCTGCACGCGCGACCCGTCCTTTCGCTTCGAAAACGGCCAGTTCACGATGGTGGGCCTCGAAGTCGACGGCAAGCCGCTGATCCGCGCCTACAGTCTCGCGAGCGCGAACTACGAAGAGCACCTCGAATTCCTGAGCATCAAGGTCCAGGACGGCCCGCTCACCTCGCGCCTGCAGCATCTGAAGGTCGGCGACGAAGTCCTGATCGGCAAGAAGCCGGTCGGTACGCTGATGGCGGACAACCTGTTACCGGGCAAGACGCTGTGGCTGCTGTCGACGGGCACCGGTCTCGCGCCGTTCATGTCCATCATTAAGGATCCGGACATCTACGACCGTTACGAGCGCGTGGTGCTCACGCACACCTGCCGTTTCGTCGACGAGCTGGCGTACAAGGAATACATCACGGACCACCTGCCGGCGCACGAGCACCTCGGCGAACTGGTCCAGGAAAAGCTGCTGTATTACCCCACCGTCACGCGCGAGGCGTTCCAGAACCGCGGCCGGATTACCGAACTGATCGAAACCGAAAAGCTGTTTGCGGACCTCGGCGTGCCCGGCTTCTCGCTGGAAGACGACCGCGTCATGCTGTGCGGCAGCCCGCACATGCTGCGCGATACGCGCAAGCTGCTCGACGACCTGGGCTTCCAGGAAGGCAGCAACAACGCACCGGGCCACTACGTCGTCGAAAAGGCGTTCGTGGGCTAAGTCACGCGTTCTGCTGATCGCCCCGCTCGCCGCCGCGCGGTTGAGCCTCGAGAAACCGGAGCCTTCGCGCTCCGGTTTTTGCTTTTGGGCGCTCGATTGAAAACCCTCGTGGGTCGTTTTTGGGGCCTGGCGCCCCCTTCACGGTGGCGCGATCTGCCACGGCTCTAACCCAAATATTGACAACCGCATTAGTTACAATTCCAGCGTCCGGCTTCACCTTGAGTGTCAGCATTTTTCCTACATGCAAAATGCATATGACATGTCAAGCACATCAAATTCATGGCGCAAAAAACCCACGCCAAGCCTTATGCAATCTGCTTCTTTTCTTTTTTTGGGATATGATCGCGGCGCATCGGTGGGGGACGGTCATGCCCCACCAGGGTTACATCCAATTTGTTACTGAATGTAAATTTCGTTACGCTACGACGTAGCGATTTGTCCGTCGCCGTTGTGCGCATCGGGCACATCACGAGGCCAGAGATTCGCATGCGTTCCCTTGTCTTCACACCGTTGAAGCGCACCTCGTTTGCTGTGCGAGCAGCATCCTGAGCAGGAGAGTCATGGATACGTCAATCGTCGTCCCGATTACCGCGCATGTGCCCCCTTCCAGCGCCCGCGACGGCCTCGATCGGCTGAGCGCTGTCGGCTCCGCCGAGCGCGAAATGGCCCGCCTGCGCGCCCGCATCCGCGAACTGTCCGCTGAACTCGTCCATGCACAGGAAGCCGCTTGCCATCGCGTAGCCCGCGAACTGCACGACAGCGTCGGCGCCGAACTGACTGCGACGCACTTTGCGCTCGCCAATGTCGAGACCTGGCTGCCCGCCGATACGTCACCGCAATGCGCCGCCGCGCTCAAGATTGCCAATCGCTCGCTTAACGCCGTCAGTGATGCCACCCGTCATGCGGTCGCTGAATTGCACGCGCCTTCGCTCGAAACCGGCATCGTCGGTGCGCTGTCGCAATGGACTGGTGACTTCGCCTCCCGCACGCAATTGCGCACCAGCTTCGTATGCCCCGCCGACGTCCGGCTCACGCGCTTGCCCGCGGATGCCGCGCTCGCGATCTTCAGGGTCGCTCAGGAAGCGCTGAACAATATCGCCAAGCACGCACGCGCCAGCGCGGCCGACGTCCGCATTGAAGCGAGCC